>NZ_JAMYOZ010000008.1:0-210289 GCF_040320095.1 Mesorhizobium sp. M0800 | reverse complement strand
GGCGCCACATCGGCCACCTCGTTGAAACGATCGAGGCAACCGAATGCAACAACTACTTCGCAAACGCCGGCTACGCTTCCATCAAAACGTGAAAGGCTCTAGAATAACCTGTGGTGGCCTAGATTAAAGCTCAGGAAACCAAACGCGCGACCCTATACCTATCGCCAAAGAATCAACCTAGAGCTTCCATAAATGGCACCCAGAACATCTGGCCGAAAAGACGCAGGCCAATTCTCAAAATTGGTCGCGCGAAAGATCGAAGAGATCCGTCCGCGTCTTCTCGATCTTACGCCTAGAAATCCGCTCATCTCCATGAGCTTTCATGCACGCTCGACCAGCCATGTGAGAGTGGTCGACGAGTTGCCGGAAGCACTTTATTTCCGGCTGACAAACGGCGAGAAAATGGTGTTCTCACCGCTGCCCCCGTTTGGTGAAGACAGCAAGGATGAGCAACCATCTTCTTTCGTTGAAGCTTACACGATGGCCTATCGGAGCGACGAGGCCTTCACAGATTCTATGGCACAGTTAGATCCCGAAGACCCAAGTTATATTGACGACGTTCGGAGATTAGAGCGCGAACTAAAGGATCGCCTACGTGCGCAACTCGGAATGCCAATGCGCATCACACGCAAAGACGAATCTGTTGTTCAACACGCGAAGAACAATGGCATCTCTGCGAGCTATGACCTTCCTGCGCCGCAAGAGCAGCATGAAGACGGGCGGCACGAAGATGATCATATCCAGACTCTCTTGCTGCCGCCTGATCTCGAACGGAAGCTAAACGGCATCATATCCAAGGCCAGAACTGTCGAGCAGGAAACTGGCATTAGCGTCCTGCGGACGGCAATCGGTTTCTTGGAGTGGAAGGATCCGGCGCGGGCAGATGGTCGGATTTTTCTATCGCCGCTCATTCTTTTGCCAGTGAAGATCACTCTGAAGCGCACTGCGGAAGGTCCGGTTTATTGGACAGAAGGCACTGGCGACGAGGCAGAACTCAATCTTGCTTTGAAGGAGAAGCTATCCCGAGAGTTTGCGATCGAACTCCCCGATTATGACGGCGGGTCTGTCGAGGATTACTTCGAGGTGCTCGGCGAAACAAATCATCGAAAGCTACCCTGGCGGGTGCGGCGACAGGTCGTGTTCGGTGTTTTCCCGGCTGCGCGCATGTCGATGTATGCCGACCTGGACACTTCAGAAACCGACTTTGCGGAGAATGGCACCCTAGAAAACATTCTAGTAGGTTCGGATCGCCCAGCGGACGGCGCACTAGCGGAAGAATATGACGTGGATGACCGGGACATCGAGGCTAGCGTCCGCTACGTGGTCAAGAAGGCCGATTCCTCGCAGTTCAGCGTCCTTGTCGATCTCGCAAAAGGCAAGAACCTTGCCGTTGAGGGGCCGCCTGGCACAGGCAAGTCCGACACGATCGTTAACGCAATTGCTGCAGCGCTTGGGGCTGGAAAGCGAGTGCTGTTCGTTGCCGAGAAGTCCGCAGCGCTGGAGGTGGTCAAGAATCGGCTGGACGAGGTAGGCCTTGGAGAATTCGTCCTGCCATTATTGGCTGGGAGCTCGTCTCGCGAAGAATTTATGGAGTCGATTCGCGATAGACTGGGGCTACGTGCGCAACGGCCACGAGAGTTGCAACAACAACTTGATCGATTTTCAGCGGCGCGCGACAGCCTATCCGAATACGTCGAGGTATTGGGAAGCGAATGGAACCACACCGCTATTACCGTTCACGAACTTCTTGGTCACGCCATTGCAACGGCAAAGAATCTGGATTCAGTTCCTAAAGATATAGTATTGAATCACCATTTGCCTGAGACGGATTTTTCTGCCGCAAAAATCACTGAACTTGCTGCCGATGCGTCACGTTTAGGCACGTTGTTCTCCGAGGCAAAAAACGCTCCGTCTTTTTGGCAATTCGCCGGTGGGATCAATCCAAGCCCCTTCGTCATTGATCGGATACTCGATCAAGCCAGGCTCGTAGCCGAAGCGTTTGAAGATGTCGCGAACAGGCAAGCGGCTCTGTCCGCTTACAAGCTTGCCGGCTACGGAACAGCTGAAACGCATGATCAGCTTGTTGAGATCCTCTCATCGCTCGCGGAAATTATTGAAATAGAGACAGCGGGGGACCACTCATCCTTGCTTTGCTGGAAAGATGTTGGGGCGCTGCGTAGTTTCCTGACCGGTTGTCGTAATTGCCAGAAGACCTCTGTCGAGCTTGCAGAAACTCTGGTCGAGCCGGCAGAGAAAAACGCAGATGGGATGATCGAGTCGATCTACAAAATTTGCGCTGACTACGGGTTCGACACTCTGGACGTTAGCCGCCTCACCCGACGCCAAGAAACGCTTCATGGAGCGGTTGCCTCAATTGCTCGCGTCGAGCAAGTTATCCAGCGTTTCATCAAGCATTGTCCTGAATCCGAGCGATGGCCCCTTGGGGATATCGTTCGGTCGAGAAATCTTATTTCCGCGACTAGTCCAACGGTCTTGCGCATGCGGTCGGCTCGGCTCGAAGATGCCGCAGCCGTCGCGACTCTCGCGGACCTGGTGCGCAGCGGCATCGACTTAAAGCAACAAAAGTCCGAATTGACCGACGTATTGCGCGTCAGCCAGATAAACGGCTCAGCGTTGTCATCTGCACTCGTATGCATTCGGAATGCCGGGCGGCTATCCTTTTTGACGGCCTCGTACCGGGAAGCCAAGAGACGATATGCAGCCGTCTCTCGCCGGAGCAAGTTTAACAGATTTCAGGCTCTAGCTGATTTGGAGAAGGCGGTTTCTCTAGCCGAAGAGTCGGATGCATTCTTGGAACGTGCGAGAAACACCGGGGTTTTCGGCGTACAATTCAACGGACTGGAAACCGATTTTTCGCTGTTTGCCGAACTCGCCAATTTCTATGAAGCCGTGGCCGCGCAATTTCCCCATGTGGAGCAGCGAGAGCTACGCTATTTTCTGAAGACCGCGGAAACTGATGTCTTATCGGAGTTACCGATCCTTCCCGAGATATCGGGCGATTGGAGCGCTGGCGATGTCACCAGGTTACACCATAAGAGAAAAGACGAAGCCGAGCGCTATAGTGAAGGTTTGAAATCACTTCTCCCCTTACTGCCTGCATTGAAGAATCTGTCATCTATCGCAGTGGAGAATTTGCCCGGCCTGGCCAAGGGCGTCCAGAAGTTCGGCGTCGAATGTGACGAGTTGGACAATGACAAAAATATGCAAACTGCCCTAGGGAAAAGATTTGCCGGCTGGCGAACACCCGTTGATGATGTTGAGCCTTATGTCTCTGCGGGTGAAATAATTTCGTCTGCCGGCGAAATGGCCGATGGTCTACGAAGAGCATGTCGCCAGAACCGCTTGTCTAGTTTGCGTCATGAGGCGAACGGTATTTTGGATCTTTTCGTTATTGCCAACAGCAAATTGGAGGAGTTGGATCAGACGGCTGAAGGTAATTTTGTAGAGCCGCTCCACGGCAAAACGCCGTCAGAAGTCTTCAACGTGGTTAAAATTGCTGCGGAAGACCGGACAGGACTCCGCCGCCATGTCGAGATTAATTCATTATCATCTTCACTGGATCAGGCCGGTGTTCTAACGACAATAAATAGGCTGAATGGGTCCGGAACAGTCGCCGGAAACCTCGGTTCTAATCTTCAGGCCCTGATCAACCGCGCATCCGCTGAACGAATCTATCGCTACTACGGGCGAGGATTGCACGAATATTCCGGTGTCCGCATGGATGAATTGCGGAAGACATTAAAGGCTGCGGATGATGAAGTCCGTTCCTTGTCACGCAAAGCCCTGCGAGCCGAACTCATCGCCGAATCGCGTCCGGCATCCGGCATTAGTCGTGGTCGCGTCGGCGATTTCACCGAAATGGGTTTGATTGAGCACCTAGCTGACAAGCGGCGGATTCGCCAGCCTGTTCGTGAGATCATGCGTAAAGCTGCTCGCGCACTGTTAGACCTGAAACCGTGTTGGATAATGTCACCGTTGGCAGTAGCGCGGTACATTCCCAAGGGGTCTGCAGAGTTCGATCTCTGCATAATCGACGAAGCATCCCAGATGCCCCCCGAGGATGCTATTGGAGCACTGTTTCGCGCCCGCCAGGCAATGGTCGTTGGCGATACCAAGCAGCTGCCGCCGACGAATTTCTTCCATCAGGTTTTCGATGATCAGGAGGAGGATGACGATGCCGATCCAGTTACTGACGAATCTGTTCTCGAAATGGCAAATGCCACCTTCCGACCGAAGCGCATGTTGCGGTGGCACTATCGCTCGCGCAATTCAGCTTTGATTCGATTTTCAAATCGCATTATGTACGACGACAATCTTGTCGTGTTTCCGTCGCCGAATGAAGAAGACAAGTCCACCGGCGTTTCGCTGGTAGAGACAAACGGAATTTACAAAGCCGGCCTAAACGACATTGAGGCCCACAACGTTGTAGAGCATGCGCTGGTGTTGATGCGAAAACACCCAGAACGTTCGCTCGGCATTGTAGCGGTGAATAAATCGCAGGCCGAGCATATTCGCGAACTGCTCGACTATCAAATTGCCCGCGACAAGATCGCATTTGAATACGTCGAACGTTGGAAGGAGCGCGACGTCGGCCTAAACGCTTTTTTCGTCAAGAACCTCGAAAACGTCCAGGGTGACGAGCGCGATGTTATATTCATTTCGACGGTGTATGGACCTCCCGCCGCTGGCAAAAAACCGCACCAGCGGTTCGGGCCGATAAACGGCATTGGGGGGCAACGGCGGCTGAATGTCCTTTTTTCGCGTGCACGGGACCAGATTGTCACTTTCACCTCAATGACCGGTGCCGACATAACTGCGGACCAGACCTCAAATCCCGGCGCCTGGATGCTGAAGCGTTGGCTGGAGTATTCAGCCGGCGCGCCCTTGGATGTGGCGGACAGTGGCACTCACGATGCATTCGACTCTCCACTGGAAAACTATGTAGCAAGCCAGATCCGATCGATCGGCTGCCTTGTCGATTGCCAAGTCGGCGTGGACGGCTATTCGATCGATCTTGCAGTGCGGCATCCCGCTTGGCCGTATGGCTATATCCTTGGTGTCGAATGCGACGGTGCAACATACCATTCGTCACGATCTGCTCGCGACCGCGATCGGCATCGACAAGAAATCCTCGAAAATCTCGGGTGGCATCTTTATCGGGTATGGTCGACAGATTGGTTCGCAAACCCTCGCGAAGAAGCCAACAAGCTGCGAACTGCTATCACCGAGCGAGTAAAGGTGCTCAAAGAAGATTTAAAGAAAACAACCGCCAGCCCAACGCCTGCTCCCCCAAGGCAAATGCCAATCTCTGATGGTCGCGAGCCAACGATCGCTCGTCCGGATCAACGCAACGGCGGGCAGAACTCCACTCTTAGTCAAACGACCCTGCCTTTTGAACAGAGCGTCGCCACTCTGGAGACACCGCAAACCACGCGTACAGCCACATCACGCGCCGGAGCTCAATTGGGCGACACAGTGCGCATTCGTTACATGGATAAGGCGGATGATGTTTTTCAATTCAAGATAGTCACCCTACCGAGCGCTCCGGAGAGGGGGCTGGTAAATGCATCAGCTCCTTTGGCAAAATCGGTGATCGGTTGCGAAGTCGACGATGAGTTCGAAGTGTTGTTCGGCAGCCGCATTCGAAAAGCCGTCGTCGAAAAACTGAATAAGGGCGGGTAAACCCGACCCGGCCTTGCGCCGGGTTTTTTTGTCTTAGCTGACCGGCGACGGGCATATCTAACCTTCGCCGCCCTCCCTTTCCGCCTCGTGCTTCAGCGTGGCGATGAACCGCTTGGTCCGCTGGCGTTCCGGGTTGCTGAACAGCACCGCGGCCGGGCCTTGTTCGACGATGTTGCCGGCATCGAGGAACACCACTTCCCGCGCGATCTTGGAGGCGAGCCGCAGGTCATGCGTCGCCATCACCATGGTCGTGCCCTCGCTGGCGAGCTTGCCGAGCACGTCGACCACCTCCTGCGCCAGTTCCGGATCGAGTGCAGAGGTCGGCTCGTCGCAGAGCAGGACCTTCGGCGAAGGCGCCAGCGCCCGGGCAATCGCCACACGCTGCTGCTGGCCACCTGACAGCGTCGCCGGCCAGGCATCGGCCTTGTGCGCCATGCCGACCTTTTCGAGCAGGGCCAGCGCCCGTTCGCGCGCCCTCTCCTTGGGCCATTTCAGCACCGTCACCAGCCCCTCCATGATGTTCTCGATCGCAGTGCGATGCGGAAACAGCTGGAAATTCTGGAACACCATGCCGGTCTGCAGCCGCAGCCGCTGGATATCCCTGGTCGAGACCCTGCCGCCGGGGTGGAATTCGAGTGCATCGTCGCCGATCCGTACCGTGCCTGAAGTCGGCAGCTCGAGCAGGTTAATGCAGCGCAAAAGCGTGCTCTTCCCTCCGCCCGACGGCCCGACAAGCGCCGTAACGCTGCCTTCCTCGATGGTGACGGTCACGCCCTTCAGCACCAAATTGTCGCCGAAACGCTTTTCGATGTTGGTGAGGCCGATCATGCGCGCGCCTCCAGGAAGCCGCCATAACGGTTGAGCCGCGTTTCCAGCCGCGCCTGCAAGGCCGACAGCACGGAGCTCATGACCAGATAGAGGGCCGCTGCCTCGACATAGAGGATCAGCGGCTCATAGGTGGTGGCGACGATGCGCTGCGCTGCCTGGAACATCTCCGGCACGGTGATGGCGGCGGCGAGCGAAGTGTCCTTGACCAGCGAGATGAAGGTGTTGGACAGCGGCGGCACGGCGACGCGCCCCGCCTGTGGAAGAATGGTGCGCCGCATTGCCTGGGCCCAGGTCATGCCGATCGAATAGGCCGCTTCCCACTGGCCCTTGGGCACCGAACCGATGACGGCGCGGATGATTTCCGACGAATAGGCACCGATGTTCAAGGTGAAGCCGATCAGTGCTGCCGGAAAGGCGTCGAGCAGGATGCCGACCGATGGCAGGCCGTAGAAGATAAGGAACAGTTGCACGAGAAGCGGCGTGCCGCGGAATATCCAGACGTAGAAGCGGACCACGGCGACCAGCGGTTTGGGACCGAACAGCCGGACAAGCGCCACAACCAGACCTAGGACAAGACCGAATGCAAACGACAGCAGCGTCAACGGCACGGTGAAGATCAGTGCAGCCCACAGCAGCGTAGGCAGGGATTCCAGCATCAATTGCAGCCAATGCGGCACGAAGGCTCCTCCTTGCCAGATTGCCGTCGCTCATATCACGCGAAAGCGGCGGGCCGTCGAAAGACAGCTCGCCGCGATACGAACGACGCGGGCCGGCATTCGGCCCACACGAGAAAGCCGTTTTACTTCGAAACGTCCTGGCCAAAATAGGTGTCGGCGATTTTCTGGTAGGTGCCGTCGGCCTTGATGTCGGCCAGCGCCTTATTGATGGCGGCCACCAGTTCCGGATCGCCCTTGCGCACGATGACGCCGGAATAGTCGGCGTTTTCTTCCTGCGCGGCAATCTTCACATTGGCGTCGGGCTTGTGCTTCTTGAAGTCGAGGAAGGACAGGCTGTCGTTGATGGTGGCGTCGGCGCGGCCCGTAAGAAGCAGCTGGATCGACTGGTCGAAGCCGTCGGTGCCGACGAGCTCGGCGCCGTTGGTTTCAGCCAGCTTGCCGAAATTCGAGGTCAACGACTGCGCCGCCTTCTTGCCCTTGAGATCGGCGAAACCCTTGATGTCGGTGTTGTCGCCGCGCACGATCAGCACCGCCTTGGAGGCGATGTAAGGATCCGAAAAGTCATATTTGGCCTTGCGCGCCTCGGTGATGCCGACCTCGTTGATGACGGCATCGTAGCGGTTGGCATCGAGACCGGCGATCAGCCCGTCCCATTTGCCTTCGAGGAACTGGGCTTTGACGCCGAGGCGCTCGGCGATGGCCCGCGCGATCTCGACGTCGAAGCCGACCAGCGCGCCGGAAGCATCATGATAGGTGAAGGGCGCATAGGTTCCTTCCGTGCCGACCTTGAAGACGCCGGACTGCTTGATCTGGTCGAGATTGGCGCCGGCGTGGCCGGCGGCGATGGCCAGAACCTGCAGCGTTCCGGCGATGATGAGCGATTTGAGCCATTTCATTTTTCTGTGATCCCGTCCTTGGCCGATGTCCGGCGTCATTGCGAGTGCCGGAAAATGACAGATGCGCGATGCCAGAATAAGAAACTAAATTTCAAAAATCTCGCGCCCTTGAAATCCAATCCTCAACCAGCATCTCCGGGCGCCATCCGGCTGAGCCAAGGCCGGTGGCGAATCGCCTGGAACAGCGCAATCGACATGACAGTCCGGGGGAACATTCCCCCGCATGGCACGTTCTTCGCTGTTGTAGGGCGCGGCGCCGCCATTTCAACCATCGGCGCCAACTCACGATTCGATCGCACCGCAACGCCTGGAGCAGGAGCGCGGCATGATGGAAGACAGTGCAGGACGGACCATGGTTCGCGCGGCGATGAAAGCCCCTTATCTGGAACGTGACGAAGAGCATCTCCTGGCGCTGCGCTGGAAGGAAAACAATGACCAGCACGCGCTGCACCGCATCACCGTCGCGCATATGCGGTTGGTCATTTCCATGGCGTCGCGGTTTCGCCACTACGGCCTTCCCCTGGGCGACCTGATCCAGGAAGGCCATGTCGGGCTGCTGGAGGCAGCGGCCCGTTTCGAGCCCGAGCGCGAGGTGCGGTTCTCGACTTACGCGACTTGGTGGATTCGCGCCTCGATGCAGGACTATATCCTGCGCAACTGGTCGATCGTGCGCGGCGGCACCAGCTCGGCGCAAAAGGCGCTGTTCTTCAACCTGCGGCGTCTGCGCGCCCGCCTGGCAAACGGCGCCGAGCAGATGTCGAATGCCACGCTCTACCGCGAAGTGTCGGCGGCTCTCGGGGTATCGGAGGCCGATGTGGCGATGATGGATTCCCGCCTTTCGGCGCCGGACAGCTCGCTCAACACGCCGCTAGCCGACGATGCGGGCGCAACCGAGCGGATGGAGTTCCTGGTTTCGGATGACCCGCTGCCCGATGAGGTCGTCGGCGATACGATCGACGTCGAACGCCGCTCGGTGTGGCTGAAGACGGCACTCGGCGCTCTCAATGCGCGCGAGCTCAGGATTATCGAGGAGCGCCGGCTGAGCGACGAGGGCGCGACGCTCGAAGCGCTTGGCGAGACACTCGGCATCTCCAAGGAACGTGTCCGGCAGATCGAGGCGCGCGCCATGGAAAAGCTCAAGGCGGCGCTGGTGAAGCAGAACCCGGAATTTCTCGCAGCCTGAATCGCGTCGGCTGCTATTTGTCGGTGACGATCTTGACCTTGTCGCCGGCCGAAACCGCGGCACCCGGCGACAGCGCGTTGAGCACCCTGAACAAATCCAGCTTGCGGTCGACGCCGACCATCTGTGCGGCCAGCGAGCCCATTGTCTGGCCGGGCTGCACCGTGACGATGCGGATACGCAGCGGCTTCAACGCCGCCTTCTCGGCAGCACTCAGGATGCGGAACGAGCCGCTGACCGAGCGCGCCACCGTGCTCAGCGAGGTGCTGGCCGAAGGTGCCGCGGTCAGCAAGCGGTAGACCTGGCCGCCGGCGCGGATCACCGCAATATCGAATTGCCAGCCGTCGGCGCCGGCATGCGCGGTTGCCGCTTCGTTGCCGTTGATCGTCTCCTGGCGCACGCTGCTGTCGTCGAGGCCGGCAACCCAGCCGCTGCGGATGTAGTCGGTCAGCGAGCGGTTCTTGTCGATCGAAACGCCGTCGAAGCGGATCGCCATGTCGCCCGGGCCGGTCGCCGTCACCGCCGCCGCCGAATTGTCGATGACGAAGCCGTTGGGCACCGAGAACGACACGCCGAGGCCAGGATGCAGGAAGGTTTCGCCGCGCACATAGCCTTCCTCCGGCGTGTCGCCGTAAAGCAGCCCGTCTACGCCGGCAAGAAATGAATCGCGGTCGCGCGACCCGACACCGGGCGCGCCGAACTGGCGGGCGTGGCGCTGCGCGAGGTCGATACGCTGCGGCGTGTTGGGGTGCGTCGCCAGGAAGTCGAGGCTGGCGTCAGTGGCGCCGCTGATCGAGCGAAAATCGGTATAGGCCGACATCGACTGCAGGAAGTGGCCGGCGGCGTAGGGATCGAAACCGGCTTCGCCGATCGATTTGATGCCGATGGCGTCCGCCTCCAGCTCCTGATTGCGCGAGAACTGGGCCAGCCTCAGCTTGCCGCGGATCAACGCCGCCTTGGCCGTCGGGTTGTCGCCGAGCACATCCGAAACGACCTTGGTCGCCAACCCCTCCTCGGCTTCCAACTGCTGGCGCTGCAGGCCGTGGTTGGCCGTAACGTGGCCCATCTCATGCGCAATGACGGCGGCAAGCTCGGCCGAATCGTTGGCCAACGCAAGCAGGCCGCGGGTGATGTAGAGATAACCGCCCGGCAGCGCGAAGGCATTGACGTTGGGCGAGTTGAGGATGGTGATGCGGTAGGTCTGGGTTGGGTTGGCCGACACCACGGTCAGTCTGCCGACGATCTTGGCCACCATGCGCTCGAGCTTGGGGTCGGAATACTCGCCGCCATAGGTAGCGAGGATGCGCGGGTGCTGCGCCTTCGCCAGTTGAGCGAGCTTGCCGTTGGCGGCGACATTGTCGACCGTGATCGGCTTGTCTGAGGGCTGAAAGCCTGATTCCTGCACGTCGGGAGGCGTGAACATCTGGCAGCTTGCCAGCGCCACGGCGAGACCGGCCAGCGCCAGAAAGCGCGCCAGCGGTTTCACCCTCCGATTGTCGATGCCGGTCGGCAGATCGGCTTCCTTTCAAGTCCTGGCACGTGACGGCGAAAATCGGGCGCGATTTCCGGAAAGCATCACGCGCAAAATCAAGTGCTACGGCGTCCTTCGTGCGTCCGACAGATACGAGGCAGCAAGGGCAAATCACGGTCTAAGCCGGACCAGCTCCTGGCGGACCTAGCCACACTACCTCGACCATGGCAAGCAAGCGCCGCTTCGCCTTCCGCCGGTTTGACCATAAATTATGTCCGCTTCCGGGCAACATCTCGTGATCCAGCCGCAAACGGACCCGAGCCGATATAGCGTCGGAATGCCTCCGGTCCAGCCCCGACGAAAAAAACGGCCGCGGTGCCTGTCGCGGCAACCGTGCCACCATCCAGGAAAACCATGTTTTGGCCGATACGGCGCGCATCGTCCGGCTGGTGCGTGACGAATAGCACCGTCATGCGCTGCTCCGAATGGACGTCGGCCACCAGGTCGAGCATGTCGTCGCGCAGTGCCGGTCCGAGCGAAGCGAACGGCTCGTCGAGCAACAACACCGGCCGGTCGCGCACCAGGACCCGGGCGAGCGCGACGCGCTGCCGCTCGCCGCCGGAGAGTTCGCGCGGCAGCCGGCTTTCCTTGCCGGCAAGGCCGACGCGCTTCAGCGCTGCGGCGATTGCGGCGCGGTCAGCCTCGCTCAGCCTGAGCGAAGGCGAGCGGCCGAGCCCGACATTCTGCTCGAGGGAAAGATGGGCAAACAGGTTGTTTTCCTGGAACACCATCGATACCGGCCGCGCTGATGGCGGCGCAGTGCTGAGGTCGGCGCCGCCGATCAGCACGCGGCCCGACCGCGGCGTCTCGAAGCCGGCCACCAGATTGAGCAGCGTCGACTTTCCCGAACCGCTCGGCCCCATGATCGCGGTGATTTCCGACGCCGGGAAATCGACATCGAATATAAGCGGCGTTTCACCATAGCTGAACGAGACATTATCGAGCCGCACGGCTGCGCCTTTTTCCACCGAAATGGACCGTTCCGGGCTGATCGGCATCATGATTTCTCCCTCCTTCCCAGCCAGTCCGCGGTCAGCACCAGCGCCAGGCAGACAAGGCCGAGCAGCAGCGCCAGCCCGGCCGCATCCTCGGTGCGGTAACTGCCCATGCGCGCCAGCAGCAGATAGGGCAAGGTCTGCACGGAATCGCTGCCGAATAGCGCAATGACGCCGAGATCACCGAGCGACAGTGCCATGGCGAAAGCGAAGCCGGTGGCGAGCGGCCGCCGCAGCGACGGCCAGTCGACCTGCCGCAACCGGTTCCAGCCCGAGATGCCAAGCTGTGCGCAGAGCCGTTCGTGGCGTTCGCTCGCCGCATCATAGGCAGGGCGGATGGCGCGGATGGCGAACGGCATCGCCATCACCGCATTGACCGCAACGACCATGACAGGGGCGAGCGCAAAGACATCGCCGACGGTGCGCAGGAGCAGGAACCAGCCGGCACCGATGACGATGGGCGGCACCACCAGGACGAACCCCGCACCGGTGTCCGCCAGATGTTCGAGCAGTGTCCGCCGGCCCTGCCGCCGGGTGAGCGCCAGCGCCCGGCGCGCCATGACCAGCGACAGCGACAACGCCACAGAGAGCAGCGCCGATAGGAGGGAGAGCACGGCACTGGTCGCCGTCGCTTGCCGCACCGCGCTCTCGCCGGCCAGGCGGCCGAGATCGGCGCCAAGCCCGGCTGCCAACGTGGCCGCCATCGGCCCGGCGACAAACAGCAGTGCCAGCCCGATCGCCAATGCGTTCAGCACGGTCTCGGCCGCACCGGCTGAAAAATACCGGCGCGGCGCCACCGGCAGATTGGCATCCCCGACCATATTGGCGCCGAGCCGCGTCAAGGCCAGCACGACGACGAAGGTCAGGGCAATCTGCAGCAGGGTCAGCGTCACAGCCCGCGCCGGGTCGAAGTCGAAACGCAGCGCCTGGTAGATGGCAACCTCCAGCGTCGTCGCGCTGGGTCCGCCGCCGAGCGTAAGCACGATGGTGAAGGAGGTGATGCACAGCATGAAAACGAGCCCGGCAACGCCCGGCAAGGCCGCACGCAGCGGCGGCCATTCGATCAGCCGGAAGGCCGGCGCAGCACCCATGCCAAGCTGGCTCGCCAGCCGCCATTGGTCGGCCGGCACGGTCTGCAACGCCTCCAGGAACAGCCGCGTCGCCAGCGGCAGGTTGAAGAAGACATGGGCAACGAGTATGCCCGACAGGCCATAGATGCCGGGCCAGCTCTGGCCGCCTAGCGAGCCCAGCGTGCCGGCAAAATAGCCGGCGCGGCCATAGAGCGCTAGGACACCGAGTGCGGCAACAATGGCCGGCAGCGCCAGCGGCACGGCGAAAAGCTGGAGGATGAAGCCTCGCCCGAAAAAACGCGGATGCCGCGACAGGGCGCGCGCGATGAACAGCGCCGGTGCAACGGAGAGCAGGGTCGACAGCAGAGCCTGCCAGAGCGTGAAACGGACGACGCGCAAGAGATAGGAATCGAAAGCGGCGGCGGCGCCGGACAGGTCGCGTGTGGCTTCGACGACGAGCCCGGCGAATGCACCGCCGATCAGCAGCGCGATGGCGGCGAGCGCGACGATGCCGGCAGTGACGCGGGGATCGGCCGGATGACGCGTACGCATGTCGTGCTACCCGACACTACGACAGGTGTTGATCGAAGGAAATACCTGACAATGGCCGAGCCCACCCCTCTCTGGCCTGCCGGCCATCTCCCCCTCAAGGGGGGAGATTGCGCACTCAGCCGCCTTCGCCAATCTCACAAGTGGCAGGACGAGGAGAGGCGACAAAGCTGCCGATCTCCCCCCTTGAGGGGGAGATGGCCGGCAGGCCAGAGGGGGGTGGCTTGGCGCAAACATCCGACGAGGCTTGAGCCCTACCTGCTCATCGCCGCAAGCCACTCATCGACCCAGGCCTTGCGGTTGGCCGCGACGTCTTCCGGGCTGAACAGCAGGGTCTTGGTCGGCTTGACCAGCTTGTCGAACGCCGGGTTGAGCGGCTTGTCGGTTTTGCCGGCCGGGAACATCCAGTTGGTTTCGGGAATGACATCCTGGAATTTCGGTCCGGTCATGAAGGCAATGAACTTTTCTGCCAGCGGGTTCTTCGCACCCTTGGTGGTGATCCCCGCAACCTCGATCTGCAGATATTCGCCCTCCTCGAAGGACGCCGCCTGGTAGCGCTTGGTGTTTTCGGCGACCATGTGGTAGGCCGGCGAGGTGGTGTAGGACAGCACCATCGGCGCCTCGCCCTTGGTGAACAGGCCGTAGGCCTCGCTCCAGCCCGGCGTTACCGTCAGCACCTTCGCCTTGAGTTTGGCCCAGGCTTCCGGCGCCTTGTCGCCATAGACCGACTTGACCCACAGCAGCAGGCCAAGGCCCGGCGTCGAGGTGCGCGGATCCTGGATGACGATCTTCTCTCCGGCATCGCCCTCGACCAATTCCCTGAGGCTCTTCGGCGGGCTCTTCAGTTTTTCGGTATCGTAGACGACGGCGAAATAGCCATAGTCGAACGGCACGAAAATATCGTCGCTCCAGCCGCCCGGCACACTGACGCCCGACACGGCGCCGTGCGGCGAAAACAGGCCGGTTGCCTTGGCGTCGGCGGTTAAGTTGGTATCGAGGCCAAGTACGATATCGGCCTTGGTCGCGGCGCCTTCCAGCTTCACACGGTTGAGCAGCGCCACGCCGTCGGCGACCGAGACGAATTCGACGACGCAACTGCATTCTGCCTCGAAGGCCTTCTTCACCGCCGGTCCCGGACCCCAATCGGCGGTGAAGCTTTCATAGGTATAGACCGTCAGTCTATCCTGTGCCGATGCCTGCCCTGGCAGGGCGAGCGCGGATGCCGCAAGCAGGACAATTGAGACAAGAGAGTGGAAAAAACTGCGCATCGGCGCCTCCTTCGTTCGCGTTGAAAGGAATTGAGGCGTCGGGCTGTCCGAAACGTCTAATCCCTCCGCCGGTACAAACCGGATCAGGTTCAGCGGGTTGGCAGTCTTGCCTCTCAGCCGGTCCGCGAAAATCGCGTCCGGCACCCCGTTAGAGCGTTGCGACACATAGGCCCGGCCGAAGTGCTGCGCAAGCGGAAGTTTGCCGGGCATCCAAAGCCCAGCCTTCCGTTTCGTCTGCCGTTTCATCTTCCGTTTCCGGGGCAGGGCTGGTAAGGGCCACGAGATATGAGCACATTCACCATCCTGCTTGGCGGCGATCTCATCCGCACGCCGCTGCTCGACCGCCAGGTCGAAGGCTCGCGCGTCATCGCCGCCGATGCCGGCATCGGCCATGCCCGCATGCTGGGCCTGAGGCCGGAACTCTGGGTCGGCGATTTCGATTCGGTGCCTGCCGAGTTGCCGGAGGATCTGGCCGCCGTGCCACGGCAGGTGTTTCCCGCCGAAAAAGACAAGACCGACGGTGAACTCGCTATCGCCGCCGCACTCGAACGTGGTGCGACCAGCCTTGTGCTCGCAGGCGCCTTCGGCGGCAAACGTACCGACCACATCTTCCTGCATCTGGCGCTAAGCGTCCGGCTGGCGGAAGGCGGGACGGAAGTGCTTTTGACCAGCGGCGCACAGGAAGGCATTCCCTTGCTGCCGGGAAAGACTGACTTCGACTATGCCGACGGCACGCTGTTTTCGGTGCTCGGCTTCTCCGATCTCGCCGGCCTGAGCGTCACCGGTGCCAAATGGCCGCTCGATCATGTCGAGGTTGCGTTCGGCTCGTCGCTGACCATTTCCAACGAGGTCAGGGGCCGGTTGGAAATCGCGCTGGCCAGCGGCCGCGCGCTGCTGCTCGCGCATCCCTACCCTCTTCCGGAAAGCTGAGCCCAGAAAGCTGACATGGCGCCGCCGCTTCTCAATCTCGACGGGATAAAGCTGACCTTTGGCGGCACGCCGCTGCTAGACGGTGCCGCCCTGACAGCCTCAGTTGGCGACAAGATCGCCCTGGTCGGCCGCAACGGCTCTGGCAAGTCGACGCTCCTCAAGATCGCCGCCGGGCTGATCGAACCGCAGGACGGCGAAGTCTTCCGCCAGCCTTCGGCGACCGTGCGCTACTTGCCGCAAATGCCCGACATGGACGGCTTTGCGACTGTCCGCGCCTATGTCGAGGCGGGGCTCGGGCCGGCCGACGATCCCTACCGCGCCACCTATCTGATGGAGCATCTCGGCCTGACCGGCGAGGAACGGCCGAACGACCTCTCCGGCGGCGAGGCGCGGCGCGCCGCCCTCGCCCGCGTCATGGCGCCGGAGCCCGACATTCTCCTCCTCGATGAGCCGACCAATCATCTTGACCTTTCGGTCATCGAATGGCTGGAGGAGGAGCTTGCCCGCACCTCCTCGGCACTGGTCGTCATCTCGCATGACCGCCGTTTTCTCGAGCGCGTGTCACGCGCCACAATCTGGCTCGACCGCGGCCAGACCCGCCGTCTCGACAAGGGCTTTGGCTATTTCGAGGAATGGCGCGACACGGTGCTGGAGGAGGAAGAGCGCGAGCAGCACAAGCTCGGTCGCCAGATCGTGCGCGAGGAGCACTGGCTGCGCTTTGGCGTGACAGCAAGGCGCAAGCGCAACATGCGCCGGCTCGGTGAGTTGCAGACCATGCGCCAGCGCTTTCGTGGTCATCGCGGCGCCGAGGGTGCGGCGACGATGACAGCCAGCGACGCCGCCGAATCCGGCAAGCTGGTGATCGAAGCCAAGAACATCGAGAAGAGCTTTGGCGATCTGACCGTGGTCAAGGGATTCTCGACCCGCATCCAGCGCGGCGATCGCGTCGGTCTGGTCGGGCCGAACGGCGCCGGCAAGACGACGCTGTTGAAGATGCTGACCGGCGAAATGAAGCCGGACGCGGGCACGGTGCGGCTCGGCACAAATCTGGAGATCGCCACGCTCGACCAGAAGCGCGAAGCCGTCGACCCGCAGGAGACATTGGCGCAGTATCTCACCGACGGGCGCGGCGAGAACCTCGTCATCAATGGCGAGCAGCGCCACGTCGTCTCTTACATGAAAGACTTCCTGTTCAAGCCGGAACAGGCGCGCACGCCGGTGCGCGAGCTTTCGGGCGGCGAGCGGGCACGGCTGATTCTCGCACGCGTTTTGGCGCGGCCGGCAAACCTGCTTGTGCTCGACGAGCCGACCAACGACCTCGACATGGAGACGCTGGAGCTGCTGCAGGAACTGGTCGCCGGTTTTGCCGGCACGGTGATCCTGGTCAGCCACGATCGCGATTTCCTCGACCGCACCGTGACCAGCATCATCGCGCCGGATGGCGACGGCCGCTGGATCGAATATGCCGGCGGCTATTCCGACATGCTGGCGCAGCGCGGCGGCACCAGGCTGGACGACCGCAAGGCGCGACCAAAGGCCGAGACGGGCGACGCGACGGCGGCAAGCAGGAGTGAAGCGGCCGCACCGAAGGGCCCGGCCAAGAAACTGTCGTTCAAGCAGAAATTCGCGCTGGAAACCTTACCCAAGAAGATCGAGGCGGTGTCGGCCTCGATCTCGCGGCTGGAGAACAACATCGCCGATCCGGCCTATTACGAGCGCGACCCGGCCTCGTTCCAAAAGACGATTGCCGCGCTCGACAAGGAGCGCGTCACACTGGCAGCGCTCGAGGAGGAATGGCTGGAACTCGAGATGCTAAGGGAAGAGATGGAGGGATGAGAGGTTGCATGCACGCTCATATGCGCCTACATTATGCGCATAAATGGGAGCGGCTGTATGCTTCAATCGAATCCAAAAACCCAAAGAAAGTCGGTTAATACATCGATCGACTCCCGATTGATCGAGGATGCCAAGGCGTTGGGCATCAATATATCCCGCGCTGCGGAAGAGGGCATCGCCAAGGCGATTTCGGCCGAAAAAAACCGCCGGTGGCAGGAGGAAAACAAGGAAGCGATCGACAGTTCGAATGACTATGTCAGGCGCAACGGCTTGCCTCTGGCCAAGCACCGGCTGTTTTGATGGCACGTTATGATTTCTACCAGAGTGCCGAAGGCGACGGTTACCTTCTCGATGTCCAATCCGACCTTCTGGGACGGCTCGACACGAAGGTCGTCGTCCCGCTGATGCCAGCCAATAAGGCCCCAGTGCCGGGCCGCCGGCTAAACCCTATCTTCACCATCAACGGTAAGGACCATGTCATGGTCACTCAATTCACGTCAGCCTTGATGACCTCTGAATTGCCCGTTGCCGAAGGAAATCTTTCTCGCCATCACGACGACATCGTGAGCGCGCTCGACATGCTGTTCCAAGGCTTCTGAGCCAGAGAGGCGTTGGGCTGGTGAGCCGGCCTCACCCCGCCGTCTTTGTCTGCCAGGCCTTTAGCGCCTCGTCGAACACCTTCTCGCCTGGAATGCCCTTTTCCATGGTGAGCAGCGCCCGCCGCCCGGTCTTGTAGACGACCGGCACGTCGATCCAGTCCTGGCCTCTGAGCAAGGTCAGATTGGCGTCTTCATCCGCCTTGGTATCGTTGAGCGCAACCAGGAAGAAACCGTCGGCGATCTTGGCCGGGATGCCGATCAGCGGGCTTCCGGCATCCTGCTCGGAGCCCTTCATGGCGACACGCAGGATGTTGTCGACGCCGCCGCCCTCGAAGCCGTCGGGCGTCAGGAAGATCATCTCGATAATATGGCTGGCCGGCAGCGTCTGGTCGGTGTTGCGACGGATCGTCATGCGCAACTGGATATCCTTGCCTGGAATGGTCGCCTCGGCGCGGATCGCCGGCTCGGGCGGCAGGTCGCCACCGGGCGATTCCTGCACCAGCGACCAGACGATGTTGCCGGGCTCGGCCGAGCCTTGAGCGGTGCTGGTGCGCTCCTCGTAGAAGATCGCCTTCTGGCCGACGGCCAACGTGGCTTGCGGCGGAACTGCCGTTGGTGCCGCTGCCGGTGCGGGCGGCGGGGCGGCCGCTGCAGGCGCTGCTGCCCCGTTGGCGGGCGGCGTTGCGGGAGTTGGTGCAGCGGACCCATCGACTGCTGGAGCATTGGCCGTGGCTTGCGTGTCGGCGGGTGCGGCCGGTGCCGGCGCGGCGGGTGCCGGGGTGGTCGGCGCTTGTGCGGCCGATGGCGGCGTGGTCAGTGCGGCGACGGATTCGCCTTCGCCGATGCCCGCCTGCCCGGCCGCGGGGCCGGGATCGACTTCGTGGCCCTCGGGCGTCAGGCGCTGCGTGAACTTCGCGCCCTCGCCGGCCTCCGTCGGAGGCGCGGCGGCCGGTACGGCCGCATCGGCCTCCGGCTTGGCCGGGGCTGGTTTTACCAGCGGTTCGGTGGCGACGGCTTTGGTCGAGTCGAGGCCGAGCATGCTGCCGAACGCATCCTTGTTCAGCCAGATGCCATAGCCACCACCGGCAATGACGAGCAAGGCAATGGCGGCGGCGATCACACCGCCATAGCTGCGCCTGCGCTCGGCAGGATGGAGCCGCTGGAACCTGTCCTCCGCGGGGCCGCCGTCGTTGGAAAAGTCGTCGCCCCGAAAAACGCCGTCTTGGCCGTCAGCCGTCGGAAGATCCATATCGGATGGCGGCGGACCAGCGCGCTCCTGAGAAAGAGCGACGGGCTGCGGCTTTTGCCAGTTCGGCGCCGCCTTGGCGGGCGTGGGCTGCCAGGCCGGCCCGGTCTTTGCCGGCTCGGTCTTGGCCGGCTGCCATGCCGGCTCCGTCTTTGCTGGCTGTCGGATATGGCTGGACTGGTTCTTGTTGCGGTCGATGGAGGAGAAGATGTCCTCCAGTTCCGCCAGCGGGTCGGGTGGCGGCGCAGGCTTGGCATAGTCCCGCTCGACTTTGGCGATGGCGTCTTCCAGTGCACGCATCTGCCGGTCGACATCGGAAGGCGTCATCGTGGCCTTCTCTGCGAGTTGTTTCGCGATTGACGAACGGGCCCTGTCATAGACCCTGGCGCGCACTTCCGCCGACGGCTCACCGAGTTTATCGAGCGCCTTTTTCAGAATAGGAACAAAATCTACCATACGTCAGTCGACCTGCATTTGTTTCTGGGCCGGCCCCCGCAAATCAGCCGCAATGCCCGGAAGGCTGAGAAACTAGTCTTGAAACGGATCGGTCACAAGTATCGTGTCGTCCCGTTCAGGGCTGGTGGAAAGGAGTGCGACCGGCGCGCCGATCAGCTCTTCGATGTAGCGGACGTACTTCACCGCCTGGGCCGGCAGGTCGTTCCAGCTGCGCGCGCCGGCAGTGGTGCCTTTCCACCCCTCCAGCGTCTCGTAGACCGGTTCGACGCGGGCCTGCGCACCCTGGCTGGCCGGCAGGTAATCGATCGCCTCGCCGTCGAGTCGGTAGCCGGTACAGACCTTGATCTCGTCCAGCCCATCGAGCACATCGAGCTTGGTCAGCGCAATGCCCTTGATGCCGTTGACGGCGACAGCCTGGCGGACCAGCACGGCATCGAACCAGCCGCAGCGCCGCTTGCGGCCGGTGACGACGCCGAATTCATGGCCGCGCGTGCCCAGGAACTCGCCGATCTCGTTCTTCTGTTCGGTTGGAAACGGGCCTTCGCCGACGCGCGTCGTATAGGCCTTGGTGATGCCGAGCACATAGCCGATGGCGCCCGGCCCGACACCCGACCCGGCGGCGGCCTGACCGGCAACCGTATTGGACGAGGTGACGAACGGATAGGTGCCGTGGTCGATGTCGAGCAACGTGCCTTGCGCGCCCTCGAACAGGATGCGCTCGCCGGCGCGGCGCTTGTCGTCGAGGATTTTCCAGACGCGGTCCATATAGGGCAGGATCTCGTCGGCCACCGAGATCAGCTCGCTCATGATCGCCTCATGCGTGACCTCGGCATGGCCGAGCCCGCGCCGCAGCGCATTGTGGTGCGTCAGCAGTCTGTCGACCTTCAAGGGCAGCGTTTCCAAATCCGCCAAATCCATCACCCTGACCGCGCGCCGGCCCACCTTGTCTTCATAGGCGGGACCGATGCCGCGACGGGTCGTGCCGATCTTCGTTCCGGAATTGGAAGCGGCGTCCTCGCGAAATCCGTCCAGCTCCCGGTGCAAGGACAGGATAAGCGCGGTGTTTTCGGCTATTTTCAGGCGGTCTGGCGTCACCTCGACGCCCTGCGCCTTCAATTTCGCAACCTCCGCGACGAAAGCGTGCGGATCGAAGACGACGCCATTGCCGATGATGGAAAGCTTGCCTTGCCGCACCACGCCGGACGGCAGCAGCGACAGCTTGTAGACCTTGCCGTCGACGACCAGCGTGTGGCCGGCATTGTGGCCGCCCTGGAAGCGCACGACAACATCGGCGCGCTCCGACAGCCAGTCTACGATCTTGCCTTTGCCCTCATCGCCCCATTGCGAGCCGACGACCACCACATTGGCCATATTTCTTTTCCCTTGAGACGCCGCACGAGCAGCTTGAAACAATTCGAAACGATAGGCCTCTATCGCATCGGCCCCCAAAATCGGAATCGATTTTCGGAAAAGCACGACGCGAGATTAAAGCCTTCCGACGCGTACTTTGTAGCGTCCAATTGCACGCACGTCGCTCTATAGCGTCAAGACCCGGCGAACGCGACCACTCTTTGCCGCCCAAAACGCTCCGAGGCACAACAATTTTCGCCTTTGACATCATTTACTTGGGCTGGCGGTCGCAATAGGCCCACACCGACCGTCAAATTCCCTCTGCCTGGCCGGGAGTTCACGATGCATCGAGCCGCCTATCTGTTCCTGCTGTGCACCACCTTGCTGTGGGGCGGCAACTCCGTGGCGGGAAAGCTGGCGGTCGGTCATATCTCGCCGATGACGCTGGTCTTCCTGCGTTGGCTGCTGGCGGTTCTGATCCTGCTGCCGATCGGCTGGGGAACGCTACGCCAAGACTGGCCGGTGGTGCGCAGGCACTGGTTGCTGCTTGGCGGGCTCGGCGCTTGCGGCTTCGCCTTTTTCAATGCGATCTTCTACACGGCGCTCAACTACACGACGGCGATCAACGTCTCGATCGAGCAGGCGGCGATACCGATCGTGATCATCATCGCCAATTTCGTGCTGTTTCGCCTGCGGGTGAACCGGGTGCAGATAGCTGGCGTCGTGCTGACCATCATTGGCGTCGCGGTGACGGCGAGCCATGGCGACCTGCGCCAGCTTCTCAAGCTGGATCTCAACTTTGGCGACGCGATCATGCTGGTCGCCGTGCTTTGCTACTCCTTCTATTCGGTGGGGTTGCGGCTGAAGCCGGTCATCCGCTGGCAGAGCCTGATGCTGGCGCTGTCGGTTGCCGCACTCGTCACATCGCTGCCTTTCTTCCTGTGGGAGATTGCCGCCGGCAAGGTCATCGTCCCCGATGCCCGCGGCTGGGCGGTCGCGTTCTATACCGCCATCGGTGCTTCGGTCATCTCGCAGATCTTCTATATCAGGGGCAACGAGCTGATCGGCGCCAACCGGGCCGGCCTGTTCATCAATCTGGTGCCGATCTTCGGTACGCTGCTATCGGTGCTGATTGTCGGTGAGACATTCCAGCTCTATCAGGCGCTGGCTCTCGCGCTGGTGCTCGGTGGCATCAGCCTCGCCGAATACAGCGGACGGAAAATGGCGGCATCCGCTGCTGAATGAAGTCGCTTGCCGCGACGTTCCACCGCCCCGCATGCTGCTGCACACGGGGCGACGGAATTTCAGGCTATCCCCACATCGAAATGCAGCCGCTTGGCGGAGTCGATCGACTTGTGCGAGCGCACCTGCGCCAACACGTTTTCCGGGAACGGCGCATCGAGATAGAGCAATGCGATGGCATCGCCGCCCGGCCGGTTGCGGCCGAGCTGGAAGTTGGCGATGTTGACGCCGTTCTCGCCGCACACCGTGCCGAGCAGACCGATGATGCCGGGCGCGTCGGCATTGGTCGTGTAGAGCATGTGCTGGCCGACCTCTGCGTCGAGATTGATGCCCTTGATCTGGATGAAGCGCGGCTTGCCGTCCGAGAAACAGGTGCCGGCGATTGAGCGCGTCCTGTGCTCGGTCTTGACCGTCAGCTTGATATAGCCGTCGAACACGCCCGACTTGTCACGCTTGACCTCGGCGACGATGATGCCGCGCTCCTTCACCATGATCGGCGCCGACACCATGTTGACGTCGGAGACCTGCGGCCGGATCAGCCCGGCAAGGGTGGCACTGATCAGCGCGCGCGTGTTCATCGTCGCGGTCGAGCCGTCGAACAGTATCTCGACCTCCTTGATCGGATCCTCGGTGACCTGTCCGACAAAGGCGCCGAGCACTTCGGCAAGCTTGACGAAAGGTTTCAGCCGCGGCGCCTCTTCGGCGGTGATCGACGGCATGTTGATGGCGTTGGAAACGGCGCCCTTGATCAAATAGTCGGACATCTGCTCGGCGACATGCAGGGCGACATTCTCCTGCGCTTCGGTGGTCGACGCGCCGAGATGCGGCGTCGCCACGACATTCTCCATGCCGAACAGTGCGTTGTTGTCCGCCGGTTCGACCTCGAACACGTCGATGCCGGCGCCGGCCACCTTGCCGCTCTTCAGCGCCGCGATCAGGTCGGCCTCGACAATCAGCCCGCCACGGGCGCAGTTGATGATACGCACGCCGGTCTTCATCTTGGCGATCGCCGCGGCGTCGATGATGTTGCGCGTCTTGTCGGTAAGCGGCGTGTGCAGCGTGATGAAGTCGGCGCGGGCGAACAGCTCGTCGAGCTCGACCTTTTCGACGCCGAGCTCTTCGGCGCGGCTGTCCGACAGGAATGGATCGAAGGCGATGACATGCATCTTCAGGCCGACGCCGCGCGTAGCGACGATCGAACCGATATTGCCGCAGCCGATGATGCCCAGCGTCTTGCCGGTGATCTCGACACCCATGAAGCGGTTCTTTTCCCATTTGCCGGCGTGGGTCGAGGCGTTGGCCTCCGGTATCTGGCGGGCCAGCGCGAAGATCATGGCGACGGCATGCTCGGCGGTGGTGATCGAATTGCCGAAGGGCGTGTTCATCACGATGATGCCCTTGCGGCTCGCCGCCGGGATGTCGACATTGTCGACGCCGATGCCGGCGCGGCCCACGACCTTCAGCCTGGTCGCGGCATTGATCAGCTTCTCCGTGACCTTTGTCGCCGAGCGGATGGCCAGCCCATCATACTGGCCGATCACTTCGAGCAGTTTTTCCTTGTCCTTGCCGAGATCCGGCAAATAGTCGACCTCGATGCCGCGATCCCTGAAGATCTGCACGGCGGTTGTGGAAAGTTTGTCTGAGACGAGAACGCGGGGCATTGGCTTGGTCCTTTGCGATTGGCGTCCCTCCCCCTTGAGGGGAGGGTCGGCGCGAAGCGCCGGGGTGGGGTCGTTGCGGCCGGATGCGGCCAAATCTTTTTCTTTCTGGATGGCGGATCGTTGAGCGGGTGGAGGCGACCCCACCCGGCCCTTCGGGCCACCCTCCCCTCGAGGGGAGGGAGTCAGGCCGCCGCTTTGAGCGACGCCTTTTGCGCGGCAAAGGCCCAGTCGAGCCAGGGCAGCAGCGCTTCGAGATCGGAGGTCTCGACTGTCGCGCCGCACCAGATGCGCAGGCCGGGCGGTGCATCGCGGTAGGCACCGATGTCGTAGGCGACGCCTTCCTTGTCGAGCACCGAGACAATTGCCTTGACGAACGCAGCCTGTCCATCGGCGTCGAGTGCAGCGACATCCGGATCGGTGAAGGAAAGGCAGACCGATGTGTTCGAACGCGTCGCCGGGTCTACGGCAAGATGGCCGAGCCAGGAAGATTTTCCGACAAAGCGATCGAGAACAGCGGCATTGGCATCCGCTCTGGTGACCAGCGCGTCGAGGCCGCCGATCGACTTCGCCCAACGCAGCGCGTCGAGATAGTCCTCGACGCACAGCATCGACGGCGTGTTGATCGTCTCGCCCTTGAAGATGCCTTCGATCAGCTTGCCGCCCGAGGTGAGACGGAAGATCTTCGGCAGCGGCCAGGCCGGTTTGTAGCTTTCCAGGCGTTCGACGGCGCGCGGGCTGAGGATCAGCATTCCGTGCGCGCCCTCACCGCCCAGCACCTTCTGCCAGGAGAAGGTGACAACGTCGAGTTTCCTGAAATCGAGCTGTTGCGCAAAGGCCGCCGAAGTAGCGTCGCAGATGGTCAGGCCCTTGCGGGTGGCCGGGATGAAATCGCCGTTCGGCACGCGCACACCCGACGTCGTGCCATTCCAGGTGAAGACCACGTCGCGGTCGAAGTCGATTTTGGTCAGGTCCGGCAATGCGCCGTAGTCCGTCTCTAACCTGCGAACATCGGCGAGCCTCAGCTGCTTGACCACATCGGTGACCCAGCCGGAGCCGAAGCTCTCCCAGGCGACCATGTCGACGCCGCGTTCGCCGAGCAGCGACCACAGCGCCATTTCGACCGCGCCGGTATCCGAGGCCGGCACGATGCCGATGCGGTAATCCGCCGGAACCTGGAGGATTTCCCGCGTCAGCTCGATCGCTTGTTCGAGCTTGGTCTTGCCGATCTTGGCACGGTGCGAGCGCGCGAGCGCGGCATTTTTGAGCGCCTCGACCGACCAGCCGGGGCGTTTTGCACAGGGACCTGAGGAAAAATTGGGATTTGCCGGACGGAATCCGGGCTTCGTATGCGTCGTCATCGTGGTCTATCCTTCCAGATAGTGGCCCCTCGTTGGGGAGGGGTGGCCCACGGACGGCGATATGCGTTCAGGCTTTCGGCGTCAAGGGGAAAGTTTTTGTCGCTGCCGGGATATTGCCGGCGGCGAAACGCAAACGGCGGGCCTACGACCCGCCATTGTCAACGCCTCGGCTTCGATCGAGCCTACCAGAGATCGTAGCGTAGTCCGACTTTGACTTGATGATTGTTGATTCCTTTGCGGATCGGAAAGGAAGTCAGGCTCTCGGCAGTCACATATTCGGCGTCTGGCGCGGAAAAATACTGATAGCCCAGATCGACTGAGACGTTCTTGGACACTTGGTAGGCAAGGCCGGCATTCAGCGTGTAGGCGAAGGAGTATTGGGTCTTGTTGTCACGCAGGACGAAATCGTCGGTGGGGTCGGCGTTGTCGGTGAAGTAGCTCGCCGAGAGGCGACGCTTGCTCTGCAGGATACCGACACCAGCGCCGAGATAAGGTGTGATTCCGACATAGGTCCCAAGATCGACATAGCCATTGAGTATGCCTGAGAAGGCATAGTTCTTCAGGGTCGCCGATGCCACGGTCGTTCCGTCGTTATAGCCGACGTCGATCTTGTTGCCGGGAAGATAGCCCACATTGAGATCGGCGCGCAGATAGTCGTTGAAATGGTAGCCGAAGCCGATGCTGGCGAAGATGGGATCTTCCTTTTCGTCGAAGCTCGCGGGTGTAAAGGCGAAATGCTCATCCTTGAAGCTCTTCTGCACCAGATAGGAGACATCGCCACGCAGATACCATCCCGAGCCAACCTCGACCGGTACATAGTCGGGCGCCTGGTCGACATAGACCGGCGGTTCGTAATCGGCGCCAAGCGCCGGCGTCAGCGGCACCAGGACGACTGCTGCAAGCGCCAGTGCTACAGGCGATTTGAATGTCATGGTCCTCGGCTCCCGAACTTGGCGCATTCGCGATCGCGCGCCGTTTCAGACAGCATTGTTAACCATAGTGGTTAAGTGCGGGTTAAGGATAACAAGGCGTTAGCAATTGATTTGATCCGCCTTCGCTCCTCGAGCCGGACGGTGTTACAGAGCGCCGCAGCATGTTTAGGCAGCCAAACGAAACCGCCCGGCATCAGCCGGGCGGTCAACGAATTCCTCGATTTCGAAGCGACTACTTGGTGTAGACGGGCTCGGGTTCCGGAACATAAGGTTCCGGTTCAACGCAGTCCGATCTGCCGAACTGGTAGCGCAGGCCGCCGCGCACCTCATGAACATTGATGCCATTGTCATAGCCGGGGCCGACGCCGCTGCCGAAGTCGAACATCTTCCCACCGTTTATATGGCTGTAGCGGTAGCCGACGTCGAGTTTGACGCGATCGGTCAAACAGTAGGATGCGCCAACCATGGCAGCATAGGCAAAACGCCAGCCCTTGCCGCCGCGGTGGAAGAATTCACCGTCTTCATCGCTGTTGTGGAGTGTATCCCACTTAACCCAGGCGCCGCCGATGCCGGCGCCGACATAGGGCGTGATACCGTGCCATGTGCCGATATCGACATAGGCGTTGGCGAGCAGCAGCAGCGCGGTATAGGACGAGGTGTCGACCGAAGTACAAGGATCTCCATCAAGGCAGATGCCGCTGGTCGAGCCGCGGAAGGTGGATTTGCTCATCCAGTCCGCGGTCAAGTCGGTGCGGAAGTGCCGGTCGATTTGATAGCCAACGCCGGCACCGGCCGAGAAAGCACTCTTCAGCTTGCCGCTGTCAAAAGTGCCGGTTCCGGGAGGCGGTCCGTAGGTGATATAGTCGGCGCCGCGAAACTTCGACCAGTGATAGTCGATGTCGCCACGGATATACCAGCCGCCAAAGTCGGCCGGCTGCTCGTAGGCGATCGGTGGCGGCGCCTCCTCGACGACGGGCGGCTCGACGAAATCGGCGGCGAATGCCGGCCCGGCGCCGGCAAACACCGCGGCCAGGAGAGCCATTCTTGCTGTGTTGAACATGCTTATCACCCCTGAGAAACCCTCGAACGGCGAACGCGCCCGAAATGTGATTGACCTCAGTTGTGGATAATGAATCGGAAAGGTTAAAAGGCGTTTAACCGTATTGATTAACCACGAATCTCTAAAAGTCGAGCAATCTGGCGGCCGTTGCTGCAGGCGGAGCTGGCCGCGACCCAATAAAAAAGCCCGCCGGCAAGGCGGGCTTTTGAACCGATGTTGGAGGGAGATCAGGCGGCGCTGCGCGTTTCCGAAATGACCTCGACGATGTCGTTGACCACGGACTCGACAAGCTGCGGGTCGTCGCCCTCCGCCATGACGCGGATGAGCGGCTCCGTGCCGGATGGCCGGATGACCAGGCGCCCGGCCTTGCCGAGGCGATTGCGCGCATCTTCGATCGCCGCTTTGACCGGCGCCTCCTCCAGCGGCTTGCCGCCGGAAATATGCACATTCTTCAAAAGCTGCGGCACCGGCTCGAATTTCTTCGACAGTTCGCTGACCGGCCGGTTATGCCGCTTGATGCAGGCGAGCACCTGGAGCGCCGAGACGAGCCCGTCGCCGGTAGTCGAGAAATCGGACAGCACGATGTGGCCCGACTGTTCGCCGCCGACATTGAGCCCATGGGCACGCATGTGCTCGACGACATAGCGGTCACCGACCTTGGTGCGATGCAACTGCAGGTTCATGTCGCCGAGGAAGCGTTCGAGGCCGAGATTGGACATCACCGTCGAGACGACGCCGCCGCCGGCCAGCCGTCCGCTCTGGTGCCAGGATTCGGCGATCAGTGCCATGATCTGGTCGCCATCGACGATCGCGCCGTTCTCGTCGACGATGACGACGCGGTCGGCATCGCCGTCGAGCGCAATGCCGATATCGGCGCGCACCTCGTGCACCTTCTTTTGCAGGCCGGCCGGATGAGTCGAGCCGCATTCCTTGTTGATGTTGAAGCCGTTGGGCTCGACATTGATGGCAACGACCTCGGCGCCGAGTTCCCACAGCGCGTCGGGCGCCACCTTGTAGGCGGCGCCATTGGCGCAATCGACGACGATGCGCAGGCCCGACAGCGACATCGAGCGCGGCAGCGTGCGCTTGGCGAATTCGATATAGCGGTCATGCACGCCGTCGACGCGTTTGGCGCGGCCGAGCCCATCGGAATCGGCGAGCGCCAGTTCGATATCCTTGTCGAGCATCCCCTCGATACGCTCCTCGATCTCATCAGACAGCTTGTAGCCATCGGGACCGAACAGCTTGATGCCGTTGTCGTAATAGGGGTTGTGCGAGGCAGAGATCATCACGCCGATATCGGCGCGCAGCGAGCGCACCAGCATGGCAACAGCCGGCGTCGGAATCGGGCCGAGCAGGAAGACATCCATGCCGGCGGCGCACAGGCCGGACACCATGGCGTTCTCGATCATGTAGCCGGAAAGCCTGGTATCCTTGCCGAGCACGACGCGGTGGCGGTGGCTGCCGCGCTGGAACGAGAGGCCGGCGGCCATGCCAACCCGCATGGCGACCTCCGCCGTCATTGGAAACTTGTTGGCTCGCCCACGAATGCCGTCCGTACCGAAATAATGTCCTGCCATGTTCGCCAGCTTCCCGATGGTTCTTTCCGAGCATCTCATGCCATAAAATGGCCCAAGCCCCGTCATCACATTGTATGATTATGGACGACCAATCCTTAGAAAATTATTGTTTTGTGTGTTTTGCGTCACGCTAGTGTGTTGATTTTCAAGTTCCGAGCCCTTGTTGCGGCAGCAACATCAGAAACGTCAACTCAAACCTCATCTGGATCCTTTGGTCTGTGCCAGTGTGGCCTTGAACTCGAATCCGCATCGTGCTGCTCCAGACAGCGGTAGGCTCAGGTCCGCCGCACCCGCCGATTTGACTGGCCGTCATGCGACGCAGTGTCCTCGCTGGGAACCAGCCATATGCGCGCTCTCCGTGCAATGCACCCGCACGAACTTGGCCGGGAGACAGTCCCGGCAACGAATTCATCACCTTAAAGAAAAGAATGCACTTCTAAATTTGTCTCTGCGCTACTTAGCATCTGGCGCAACCAGCCGTTGAGCGCTATTGCTGCACTGGGACATATCATGAACCGCCGTAGGGAGAAAACGCATGCTCATCCACCGACTTGCCACTTTGACGGGTCTTGCCGTCGCGACCTTATTCCTGGCGGCGCCTGCCAACGCGCTGACCATGGCCGAGTGCAGCACCAAGTATAACGCGGCTAAGGATGCGGGAACGCTTGGCGGGCAGAACTGGAACCAGTTCCGCAAGGCCCAATGCGGCACCGATGCCACCGCCGCTACAACCGAACCCGCGCCAGCCAAAGCCACGGCCAAGGCCGCCGGCACGACCAAGGCAGCCGCCGCCGACGATGCGGCGCCGGGCCTGACGGCGAAGGAGTGCAGCACCAAATACCAGGCCGCCAAGGCTGCCGGCACGCTGAACGGCATGAAGTGGAACGATTTCCGCAAGACCCAGTGCGCCGCCGGCGCGACGGCAGCCGCACAACCCGCTGCCACGACCAAAGCAGCGGCGGCCAGCAGCGATGACGCGGCGCCTGGGCTGACGGCCAAGGAATGCAGCACCAAATACCAGGCCGCCAAGGCTGCCGGCACGCTCAACGGCATGAAATGGAACGACTTCCGCAAGAGTGAATGCGCCGCCGGCGCAACTGCAGCCGCACAGCCTGCCGCGGCACCTGCCAAGGCGACAACAGCCGCCGCGACCGATACCGGCAAAGGCCTCAGCATGGCGGATTGCAGCGCCAAATATCAGGCTGCCAAGGCCGGCAACACGCTGTATGGCATGAAGTGGAACGACTTCCGCAAGAGCCAATGCGGCGCCGGCGCAGCCGACGACGACACCCTGCCGGCTCCCGATGCCAAGTACACCGGCGATCCGCAACCGCCGACCATCACCGCCCCCCAGGGCGTGAAATTCCCGACGGCGATCTCCAAGAAGTATGCAACCGAGACCCCGGCCAAGGGCCGCATGCACACCTGCCTCGACCTCTATTACGCCAACAAGGACGCCAACACGCTGGGCGGCCTCAGGTGGATCCAGAAGGGCGGCGGCTTCTACAGCCTCTGCAACGCCAAGCTGAAGAGCTGACCGGCGCCACCATCCGACGACATGAGCCCGCGAGCCGCAAGGTTCGCGGGCTTTTTTGTTGCTGCCGAACACGTGCGAGGAGCGCCATCCGCGCGCAAGCGGCGCCGCTGCCAATCTGCCCCTCGTGGGGGAGATGTCCGGCAGGACAGAGGGCACTGTCCAGGGCACTGTCCCGCCGACATCGATGGTCGCCAGCACGCGCGACGCTTGGTCGAAAAGGAGCCTAAAATAAAAAAACCCGCCTCCGTGGGCGGGTCGGCGGCGCCAATTGGCACCATACTCAAATTAGTAGCATACCTGCCGGCACAAAGCAAGAACAAAATGTGGCGCGGCCGGCAAAAAATGCGAACTTCATTCTCCGGCGCGCCTTGTCGATCTTCCCGAAGTCGTCAACGAGGACGATAGAAGGCCCCATTCCTTCGCGCCCCGCTCTGTCCTGCCGGACATCTCCCCCACGAGGCGGGAGATTGGCCGTCATCGTCACTTTCGCCAGTTTCCAGCGATGCAGGAAGGATCGCATTCCCAAAAGAAAACGCCGCGGTTAGAGCCGCGGCGTTTCGAAGTCGATCTGTCCTGGGCCGGAGCCTAGCTTGACGGCTGGGGTTCCATGCCGCCTTCGGGCTCGGGGCCCTTCTTGCGGCGGCCGGACTTCGGCACGGCCGAGCCGCGGCTCGGCGGCGTGTCGTCGCCAAGGTCGCGCGCTGGCTTATTGCCGGCGATCAGCTGCTTGATCTCCTCGCCGGACAGCGTCTCGTATTCGAGCAGGCCCTGCGCCAGCGCGATCCATTCCTTCTTTTTCTTGGTCAGGATGGACCTTGCCGTCGAATAGGCCTCGTCGATCAGCCGGCGCACTTCGGCGTCGATGATCTGCGCCGTCTCTTCCGAGATGTTCTGCGTGCGCGCCACCGAATGGCCGAGGAACACCTCCTCCTGGTTGTCGCCATAGGCGACATGGCCGAGCTTGTCGGAGAAACCCCAGCGCGTCACCATGGCACGCGCCAGCTTGGTCGCCTGCTCGATATCGGAGGAGGCGCCGGAGGTGATGTTCTCCTTGCCGAACTTGAACTCCTCGGCGACACGGCCGCCCATCATGATGGCGAGGCGCGAGATCATGTATTTGTAGCTCATCGAATAGCGGTCGCCTTCCGGCAGCTGCATGACCATGCCGAGTGCCCGGCCGCGCGGGATGATGGTCGCCTTGTGCAGCGGATCGGCCGACGGCACGTTGAGCGCCAGGATGGCATGGCCGGCCTCATGATAGGCGGTCAGCTCCTTCTCGGCCTGCGTCATCGCCGACGAGCGGCGCTCGGCGCCCATCATGATCTTGTCCTTGGCGTCCTCGAATTCGGCCATGGTGACGAGGCGCTTGTTGCGCCGCGCCGCCATCAGGGCGGATTCGTTGACCAGGTTCATCAGGTCGGCGCCGGAAAAGCCCGGCGTGCCGCGCGCGATCACCTTGAGGTCGACATTGGGCGCCAGCGGCACGTTGCGCACATGCACTTTCAGGATCTTCTCGCGGCCGACGATGTCGGGGTTCGGCACCACCACCTGGCGGTCGAAGCGGCCCGGCCTCAGCAGCGCCGGATCGAGCACGTCTGGCCGGTTGGTGGCGGCGATCAGGATGATGCTTTCGTTGGATTCGAAGCCATCCATCTCGACCAGCAGCTGGTTCAGCGTCTGCTCGCGTTCATCATTGCCGCCGCCGAGGCCGGCGCCGCGATGGCGGCCGACCGCGTCGATTTCGTCGATGAAGATGATGCAAGGCGCGTTCTTCTTGGCTTGGTCGAACATGTCGCGGACGCGGCTTGCGCCGACGCCGACGAACATCTCGACGAAGTCCGAGCCCGAAATGGTGAAGAACGGCACGTTGGCTTCACCCGCGACCGAGCGGGCGAGCAGCGTCTTGCCGGTTCCGGGAGGACCGACGAGCAGCACGCCGCGTGGGATCTTGCCGCCGAGCCGCTGGAATTTCTGCGGGTCGCGCAGGAACTCGACGATCTCTTCCAGATCTTCCTTGGCTTCGTCGACGCCGGCGACGTCCTGGAAGGTGACGCGGCCATGTGCTTCGGTCAAAAGCTTGGCCTTCGACTTGCCGAAGCCCATGGCGCGGCCGGAACCGGACTGCATCTGGCGCATGAAGAATATCCAGACGCCGAGGATGAGGATCATCGGCAGCCAGGAGATCAGGGTGCCGAACAGCGAATTGGAGCCGTCGGACTCAGGACGCGCATTGATGGTGACGTTCTTGTCCTGCAGCCGCGAAACCAGCGACGGGTCCCCAGGCGAATAGGTCTGGAAGCCGTTGGAACTGTCCGTGTAGTTGCCGGAGATACGGGCGCCGGCGATGGTCACCGACTTGATCCGTCCCGCCGCGACTTCCTGCAGGAACTGCGAATAGGGAACATCGCTCGAGGCTCCACGCGTCTGGGGCGTTTGGAAAAGATTGAAGAGAGCGATGAGCAGGACCGCTATGATCGCCCAGAGCGCGAGGTTGCGATAATTCGGATTCATCAATTGTCCCGTTGGCGCCGCTGGGCGGACACGCGTGGTGAGAGGAAACTTGGCCCTAACATAGGGAGAGCGTTCCCCCTTGCCAAGCATAACAGCAGGTCTCGGTTAAGCATTCGCCCGTGGTAGGCCGGCACTGTGGCCACCGAATGGCGAGGCTGGAACCGGCGCCGCGCCAAGCAAGGCGGCGACGGCATCGGCCGGCGCCAGATCGAAGGACGGCAGGAAACGGGCGAAGGGCGCGACTGCCGGATATGCGGCGACAGCCGCCGGCATCGGGCCTTCCTCGGGCAAACCCGGGCCTTCCCCGAGCAAACCAAGGCATTCGCCATCCTGCCATAGCGCCGGCTCGGCGGCCAAGGCGGCACGTACAAGGCTTGCCGGCGTGCCATGCCCTTCAATTGCCCGCTTTGCGGCAAGAGCCGCCCCGAGCGGTGCTACCAACAGCGGCGCGATCAACAATGCACCTGAACTGTCGCCCAATGTGATCCGTCTGCGGCAGTCCCAAAGCGCATTGCCGGAAAGCGCAACAGCGGGCGGCAGATCCCGCAATTCGCGGTGCAGAAAGATGCCGGTACGCCGGGCATCGATCACGGTCCGCGACAATGTGGCACAAAGCGGCCCGGTGCGGAACCGGCCGAAAAGGGCTTCGCTGCGGGCCTGGTCGGGAAGGAAGGCGGTGCCGCCGGTCGCCGCCAGCAGGATGCGCAGCGCATAAATGGCCGCCCGGCTGTCGGCGGCCGTCGCAAAATCCCGATCGAGGCGGACGAGGCCGGCGGCCGGCCTGGAGGCCAAGCTGCGGATCAGCATGGCCGCGCGATGTCCCAGCTGCTCACGCTCGGCCGCCGCCTTTCTGGCCAGCGCTATCGCTTCAGCCACGCGAGGCGCACCATCGCCTTCGGCAAGTGCTGCGCGGACGCGCGGCCGCTCGAAAGCGGTGTCGGCATTGGTCGGATCTTCGATCCAGGCAACCTGTTCACGCCGCAGGAATTCGCGCAGTGCCTCACGCCTTACGCCGAGCAGCGGCCGCACGATCCAGTGCCGCCACTCGTAGAGGGTTGCCGGCGCCATGCCGGCAAGGCCCCGCCCTTCCTCGCGCGGCCTCTCCTCACCTGGCCCGTCGTCACGTGCTTGCCGCATCAGCACGGTCTCGGCCTGGTCGTCGGCGGTGTGACCGGTCAGGATCAGGCCGATGCCTGCCGCGTCGGCGGCCTCGGCGAGCAGCCGGTATCGCGCTTCGCGAGCGGCGGCGGGCAGGCCGGTCGATGGTTTGTGCCCCGACCAGGCGAGGACGCGATGGGCAATGCCGCGCGCCGCGCACAGCCTGGCCACGGCTTGCGCTTCCGCTGCCGCTTGCGGCCGCAATTGGTGATCGATCGTCACCGCCAGCAATTTCGTTGCCGGCGCGTTACGGTCGAGATGGGCTTTGAGGAGGAGGAGAAGGGCGGTCGAGTCGCTGCCGCCGGACACGGCCGCAACAGCGCCGTTGGAAAAGTCGATCCGCGAAAAATCCGAAAGGTCAGGCTCGGTGTCGAGCATCATGCATGTCGCCCAAAAGTGGGCCCGGTTTTGCGGCAACGACACACAACGGAAAAACTAGCACGCCGCGAGTGCCCTTTCCTGCTTGACCCGCTCCTTGAGCGCGCCGGAAATATCGGGGTAGCGCTTGCCGATCTCGCTGAAAGTGGCACAGGCCACGTCGCGCTGCTTCAGCCCGACCAGTGAAACGCCGAGTTTCAGCAGCATGTCGGGCGCCTTCTTGGCCTTGGGATAGTCCTTGCTGGCAGCGAGGAAAGTCTCGGCCGCATCGCGGTATTTCTGCTGGCCGAGCAGCGATTCACCGAGCCAGTAATGCGCGTCCGCCGCCTTGGCGTCTCTGGGAAAACGGGCGATATGGTCGCGGAAGCCCTGTTCGGCGGTGCTGTAGTCGCCCGACAGGATGAACTGGTAAGAATTGCGGTAAAGCTCTTCCGGATCGTTGGTCGACGGGAGTGCCGCGACCACCGTATCATCGGATTTACCGGCCTTGTTGCCGGCTGCGCTGGCGCCGTCGGCTGGGGCCGTATTCTGCTGCGGCGCATTCGCTTGCGCATTGCCGTCGGCTTCGACGACATTGCCGTTTTTGTCGACGGTGATGGTGCCGAACCTCTTGGGCGGCGCGCCGGGGATCAGCTTGCCGGGATCGCCGTTGGGCGATTCGACGATGACGTCCTCGACGCTCTTGTCGCCATCTGCCGCCTTGCCCGCATCGGCCGGAGCCGGCGTCCCCGGCGCCTCCGCCACGTTACTGTCGCCGTTGGGGCTGTCGCTGCTAGGCGCCGCCTCGGACTTCTTCTGCTCGGCCGGCTGCTGCGCGCCTTGCGGACCGCCTTCCAACTGCTGGAAGCGGAATTCGTTGTCTTCCTGCTGCTTGCGGATCTGCTCCTGCATCTGCAGGACCTGGAAATTGAGTTCCTCGATCTTGCCATTCATCTGCCGGAGCTGTTCCTCCAGCGCCGGAGTGCCGGTGCCATCCTGTTGCGCGAATTGAACCTGATCCGGCTTTTTCTTTTCGCCGAAAATGCCGGGCAGTTTGATCGTCGGCAGGTGGAAGGAAAAACCGCTTTCCGATGACTGCCCGGCGCCGTTTGCCCCGATACCGTCAGCAAGTGCCGCGATACTTGATACGAGCAGCAGCGCAAGCGTGCCGCTCAAGACCGTTCTGAAATGCATGTGCCTCTCGCCGTGAAACCATTGTTGCGCGCCTCTCATTCGAAGTAGACCAGTCAACTGGGGACTAGCCAGACGCTCTCGGCTCTTAACAGGACGTGAGACTTCGGCCAAATTTTGTTTGGAGCGAGCAGATATGAAAAAGGCGGCCTTTTGGCCGCCTTTCGCACCAAGTGTTGCATTTATGCCGATCAGGAACCGGCGCCGCCCAGCGTGGTTACGGCGCGGCGGTTCTGCGACCAGCAGGAGATGTCGTCGCAAACCGCGACCGGACGCTCCTTGCCGTAGGAAATGGTCTTCAGGCGCTGCGCCGAAACACCCTTGGCGACCAGGAAGTCGCGTGTGGCGGCAGCACGGCGGGCGCCGAGCGCCAGATTGTATTCGCGCGTGCCGCGCTCGTCGGCATGGCCTTCGATGACGATGGCATACTGCTTGTACTGGTTCAGCCACTGCGCCTGGCGCGACAGCGTCGTCTGCGCATCGGCGCGGATCGAGGACGAATCGGTATCGAAGAAGATGCGGTCGCCGATATTGACGGTAAAGTCCTGGGCCGACCCGGGCGTTGCCGCGCCAGCGCCGTTGAGGCCGAGATCGGCGGCGCTGTTCGGCGTCTTCTTCGAGGCGCAACCGGTGATCGCGAGCATAGCGACCAGAGCGATCATGACCGGGTTTGTGGTAAGTGCTGCGATACGGCCCATGCCGCCTCTCCTTCGCAATTCGAGTGATTTCATTGATCGTCCAGTAACCACGTTTGGGTTAACCGACGCTCAAGAAACACGGTTAAAATTTGGTTTCGGCTGCCGTCCGCAGCCCTTATGCAGGGGATATCCTGAGGAGCCACCCCGATGAGCCACAATGAGCGCGGACCGTAGGCGGAAATGCGGCCAAAACATGAAAAAGAGGGAATTGAGGAACTGAAGAACTGAGGAATTGAAGAAAGAGATCACCTCAGCTTCTCTCTGAGATTGACCAGCATTCCGTAGATGCGGGCATAGGATTGCAACCAATCGTCGCGTTGCGCCTGTGTGATGTACTCGAGGTCGAACGCATACGAAATCCAGGTCTCCACCTCACTGCATGATCCTATGGCCATCGAAATGAAGCGTGCGAATTCGGGCTTGGAGTGAGTCTGTTTGGCAAAGCCTTCGGCCAAATTGGCGCAGATCGCCTTGCTGGAACGACGTAGTTGATCGGCGAGCGCGTATTGCTCCATTTTCGGAAAAGCAAGCGTGGCTCTGTGTACCCCAAGGGAAACCGCATAGGCACGCTTATAGACTTCTAAATCCCTCGCGTGCTCGATGTAGACCCCTGCCTTCTCCATTCTTCAGTTCTTCAACTCTTCAGTTCTTCAACTCGTCAGTTCGTCAGTTCTTCAATTCCTCAGTTCTTCTTCCATCACTCCAGCAGCGGCGACCAGGCCGGATCCGAGGCGAAGTTCGCCGTCGGGATCGACTGTTCGTTGCGGCCGGTGAGATCGACCGAAACAAGTTTTGGTCCGCCATTGGAATCGCGGAAGAACATCAGCACCCGGCCGTTGGGCGCCCAGGTCGGCCCTTCCTGCTGAAAGCCGGTGGACAGGATGCGCTCACCCGAACCGTCGGTGCGCATGACGCCGATCTGGAATTCGCCGCCGGTCTGCTTGGTGAAGGCGATGAGATCGCCGCGCGGCGACCACACCGGCGTCGAATAGACGCCGTCGCCGAACGAGATGCGGGTCTGGCCCGAGCCGTCGGCGCCCATCACATAGATCTGCGCGCGGCCGCCGCGATCCGAGGTGAACACCACCTTGCTGCCGTCAGGCGAGTAGGACGGCGAGGTATCGATGGCGGTCGAGTTGGTGAGCCTGGTCGTCGAGCGGCTTCTCAGATCCATGGCGAAGATGTTGGAATTGCCGTCATCGCGCAGCAGGCTCATGATCACCTTCTGGCCGTCCGGCGAAAAGCGCGGCGCAAACGTCATGCCGGGGAAATTGCCGACCAGCTCGCGCTGCCCCGTCTCGATCTGCAAAAGATAGACCCGCGGTTGGCCGCTTTCATAGGACATGTAGGTGATTTCCTGCCGGTTCGGCGAGAAGCGCGGCGTCAGCACGATCGATTTGCCGTTCGACAGATAGCGGACGTTGGCGCCGTCCTGGTCCATGATGGCAAGCCGCTTCTTGCGCGCATTCTTGGCACCGGATTCGTCGATGAAGACGACGCGCGTGTCGAAATAGCCCTTCTCGCCGGTCAGCCGCTCGTAGATCGCATCGGCGATGATATGGGCGACGCGCCTGGTATTGGCGTCATTGGCGAAGAACTGCTCGCCCGACATCTGCTGGCCGGCAAACGTGTCCCACAACCGGTACTGGGCGCGAATGCGGCCGTCAGCCTCCTTGCCGACACTGCCGGTGACCAGCGCCTGCGCATTGATCACCTTCCAGTCTTCGAAGCGCGGCGTGGCATCCGGGTTCGAGATCTTTTCAATGAAAGCGCTTTTGTCGATCGGCGCGAACAGGCCGGAGCGTTTCAGGTCGGCACTGACGATGCCGGAAATCTCGGCGCCGAGCGCATCGCCGCCCTGGAAGTCCGTGATGGCGATCGGCAACGGCTCGACATTGCCTTTATTGACGTTGAGCTCAACGAGCGCCCGCGCCGGCAGGGTGACAGCAACAGTCATACCCAGCGCCATCGCTGCGATCGTCAGGAGCGGCTTGAGGATGGATTTCATGTCTTCTCGCTTCTTTCGCTGATTCTGTGAGCGCCGGGCCTAAAGACCGAGCATCTCCCTGGGGTCAAAAGTGACCCGAACGTCGGACCAGATGTCTTGCTTGCCCGCCGGAACCTGCAAGCCGGCCACATCGCATTTCTGAACCGCGCGCACTGCACTTTCGTCAAACGGGCGGTTTCCGCTCGACTTTTCAACGCTCGGCCGGCCATCCAGCTTGCCGGAGGCGTCCAGATTAAACCGGACCACGACGACGAAATTCTCCGAACCCTCGAGCCCTGCCGGAAGCGTCCAGCAACCACCAAGCTGGGCCTCCAATGCCCCCTGCTCCGATTTCGAAAGCTTCTGGCCCTGATCCTTCTCGCCGCCGAGCGATGCCTGCTGGGTCGAGCGCTTGGCGCCGCCACCGGCTGGCTTCCGCTTGTCGAGCAGAGCCGAGATCTCGTCGGCGTTGAATTGCTTGTCGTCCGATTTCGGCTTGGATGAGGCTTCCTTGACCGGCTTGTCGGCGTCCTTGCGCTCCGGCGCCTTGGCGCTTTCGGCCTGGGCCGGCTGCGGCTTCGGCCGAGCCTCGGGCGCCGGCGCCGAATCCGGAAGCTGCGCCTCCTCGGTTGGCGGTTGCTTGGCAATCGCCTCGGCGACGGCATCCGGCTTGACCTCGGGCTGCGGATCGATCGCGGCAGTCTTGTCCTGCGGCGGCGTGGGCGTCGGCTCCTTGGCCGGCGTCGGCTTGGGCTCGGTCTGCTTGACAGGTTCGGGCTTGACCTCTTCCTTCGGCTGCGGCACCGGCGCCACCTCCGTAGCGGGAATAGGCTTCGGCTCTTCCTTCGGCTTCGGCACGTCCTCGGGCTTGGGCTGTTCGACCGGCGTCGGCGCGGGTGGCGGAGCCGCCGTCATGTCGACCGGCTGGGGCTTGGGCTCAGGTGTCGGCGGCTTGTCGGTGTCGACGCTGTTATCGCCGACTTTCTGGGCATCGGGAACGATGTCGGGACGCTGCGTCGGTACCGGCGCCGGCTTGTCGTGCATTACAGCCTTCTTGTCGCCTTGCAGGACCTGTGCCGTCGCTTCCATCGGCACGATCTCGACCGACACCGATTCCGCATCGGACGCAGGCATCGCGGGCGGCGCCGACAGCGTGAACAGCCCGAAGGCGATCGCCACCGTATGCAAGATCACCGATGTGGTGAGGCCGGTCCTCATCTTGCGTCTACTGATCCTGTTCCTGCAGTGAAACCAGGCCGATATTCTTGTAGCCAGCAGCCGAGATGCGGGCCATCACCTTCATGGCAGTGCCATAGTCGGTGGACTTGTCACCCCTGATGAAAATGCGCTCGTCATAGCCGGTCTTCGAGATCGCCTGCAGCTTTGCCACCAGCTCCTCGATCGGGATCTCGGTTTCCTGGAGGTAGATCTGACCGGCCGAGTTGATGGACACGGTTATAGGCTGCGTATCGGCGTTCATCGCTTTGGCCTGGGTATCCGGCAGGTCGATCGGCACGCCGACCGTCAGCAACGGCGCCGCGACCATGAAGATGATCAGCAGCACCAGCATCACGTCGACCATCGGCGTGACGTTGATCTCCGATATCAAGGCGTGATGGCGGCCGCGCCGCCTGTGGCCGCGCCCGCCGCGTCCTCCGCCACCTGCGCTTACGGACATTCCCATGATCGTTCCTCAGGCCTTCTGCGCGACTTTTTCATCGATTTGGCGCGAGAGTATGGCGGAGAACTCATCCGCGAACCCTTCCATGCGCACCGCGATCTTGCTCGCGTCGGACGACAGCTTGTTGTAGGCGATGACGGCCGGGATTGCGGCGAGCAGGCCGATGGCTGTCGCCAGCAGCGCTTCGGCGATGCCGGGCGCGACCACCGACAGGCTGGTGTTCTTCGAGGCGGCGATCGCCTGGAACGAGGTCATGATGCCGATAACCGTGCCGAACAGGCCGATGAACGGCGCCGCCGAGCCGGTGGTGGCGAGGAAGCCGAGCCGCCCTTCAAGTTTTTCCATCTCGCGGGTCAGCGCCAGATCCATAGCCTTGTCGATGCGGGTCTGCAGGCCGAGCGGCGATTTCGCGCCCTTCTCGAAGCTTTTCTTCCATTCGCGCATGGCGGCGACGAAGATCGCGCTCATGCCGGTCGTCTTGCGGTCGGCGAGCGTGCGGTAAAGCTCTTCCAGCGACTGCCCCGACCAGAACACCTGTTCGAAGCGGTTGAGCGCCAGCCGCATGCGGGCATAGGCGACGAGCTTGTCGACGATGATCGCCCAGGTCCAGATCGAGGCGCAGAGCAAGCCGATCATGACCAGCTTGACCACCCAACCGGCCTGCATGAACAAGGCCCAAATCGATAAATGCGCGCCCGGGTCGGCGAGAGCGATGTTTTCCATGTTACGTCCTTAAAGATTTTCCGGGCGTGGCTGGCGGCTGGCCCATGGGCATCCCTTGTGGTCCGTTCGCGTTAAGCTTGCGGAATAACCCCAAATGCACCGTTGGCGGCCTTTTCGGGGCAAATATTGGTGAAAGGAAGGCGCTTGGATTCTCCCAATCTTAACCAGTCCCTTCATGGACCGTTATGGTTAAGGATGGGTTAGGACGTACAGCGCGGCGCATTGCCGCGCCCCGACGCCGACGGCGATCCTCGCCCCGACCGGGAGCTCCGGATCTTCCGCCTCCGAACTCTTATTTGCGCGTTCCGGGCATGAAGGCTGCCACCCAGTCCTTGGGAAAGCGCCGCGGCCGCCCGTTCTCGCCGACGATCGCCGCTTCGACACGCGCCTCGACCAGCACTTCGCTGCCGCGCTTCAATTGCTGCGCCATGACGATGCGGGCGCCGGAAATCTCGTCGGTGCGCGTGTCGATGGTCAGGATGTCGTCCATGCGGGCCGAACCGCGGAAATCGATCTCCATGCGCCGCACCACCCAGACTATTTTCTCGCCATGCTTGCCGTCGGCAAGCTCGGTGTGGTGGACGCCGGCCAGCCGCAGATAGTCGGAACGGCCGCGCTCGAAGAATTCGAGATAGCGCGCGTGGTAGACGACGCCGGAAAAATCGGTGTCTGCATAATAGACCCGCGCCATCAGTCGATGGCCGAATTCCGTCAGCGCGCCGGAAAGTCCGGCGGACAATGCCGATTCACCGTGATCGTCCATTGCGCTATCCTTTTGGCCCGACAGGCCCTGTTTCAAGCAACACCTGTTTTGCGCATAGACCGGCGATGATCAAGACCTGGAGGGCTGGGCCGGGGACTGCCAGCACCGAAGCCATAAGCAGCGGAACTTAGGGTTCTTCCTGGAACAGGCTGATCTGCTGCTGCGCCAGGTCCTTTGGCGCGTCGAGGCCGAGATGCCGCCAGGCATTGGCCGCCAGCACGCGGCCGCGCGGGGTACGCATGATGAAGCCTTGCTGGATCAGAAAGGGTTCGATGATGTCCTCGATGGCATCGCGTGGCTCGGAAAGCCCGGCCGCGATGGTCTCGATGCCGACCGGCCCGCCGCCGAAATTCCGGGCGATCATCGACAGATAACGGCGGTCGAGCGCGTCCAGGCCGAGCCCGTCGACCTCCAGCCGCGTCAGCGCCTCGTCGGCGATCTTGCGGTCGACATGGCCGTCGCCGGCAACGCTGGCGAAGTCGCGCACCCGGCGCAACAGCCGGCCGGCGATGCGCGGCGTGCCGCGCGCCCTCCGGGCGATCTCCAAAGCACCGTCGTCGCCGAGCGGCATGGCAAGGATGCGGGCGCCGCGCCGCACGATCTGCTCGAGTTCCTCGACCGAGTAGAAATTGAGCCGCACCGGAATGCCGAACCGGTCGCGCAGCGGGTTGGTCAACAGGCCGAGCCGGGTGGTGGCGGCGACAAGCGTGAAGCGGGCCAGGTCGATCTTGACCGAGCGCGCCGCCGGCCCCTCGCCGATGATCAGGTCGAGCTGGAAATCCTCCATCGCCGGATAGAGGATTTCTTCGACCGCCGGGTTGAGCCGGTGGATCTCGTCGATGAACAGCACGTCGCGGTCTTCGAGGTTGGTGAGCAGCGCCGCGAGATCGCCGGCCTTGGCGATGACCGGACCCGAGGTCGAGCGGAAATTGACGCCAAGCTCGCGCGCCATGATCTGCGCCAGCGTCGTCTTGCCGAGGCCGGGCGGGCCAACGAACAGCACATGGTCGAGCGCCTCGCTGCGGCCCTTGGCGGCTTCGATGAACACTTTGAGATTGGCCCGCACCGCCGCCTGGCCGACGAAGTCGCCGAGCGTCTGCGGCCGCAAGGTCTGCTCGGCGTCCTCGCCGCGTCTGTCGGGAGCAATGAGGCGTGGCGAAAGGCTCATGCGAGCAGTTCCATACCGGCAATGGACCTTGCAGCCCGCTGGTCGAACGTGACCGTATGCGAGCAACGGAAATTTCGATTGTGCTCGGCTATCAGCGCATCAGCAAAGTCGACCTGGCTCGAATTCGATCGTTCGAGCGCGATCACGATGGCATCGAAATCCTCAAACACCAGCGTCTTGATCTTGAGCAATCTCTGGATCGCGGCCAGTATTTGCTCCTTTGGCTGCCGGTAACGCGAAAGCAGTGACCAACTGAATTCCACCAGCACAATCAAACTCACAAAGCCGAGCTTGTCGCCGCTGAGGCTCTTACCGAAGGCGAGAGACTTGGCCTGTTGCTCGGCATCATCGTTCAGCACCATTCGAAGCAGAACGTTAGTATCGATACCTATCGACGTCACGCGTCGCCCTCTTTTCCGCCCTGTGGCTTGTCACCAACAACGTGCTGGCCTACGGCCTCCCTCACAGCCGCATCGATCTCTTCCAGGGAAGCGGGACCGCCGGGTGGATCGCCGAGAAATCCGGCTAGGTCGGCGAAGTCGAGATTGCGCGGCGTCCCGACCAAATAGCCATCCATCACCGTCCAGGCGATCGTGTCGCCCGTCTTGAGCGACAAGGCGTCGCGGACGTCCTTTGGAATCGTGAGCTGTCCCTTGGAGGTCAGACTGGCATATGCGCCCATATTCTTACTCCTGCAAAAAATTCTTACCGATCAGATAGTAGTTGGAATTTCACTTTCCAGCAACGTCTCACCGTGCCAGCTCCTTCAGGCCGAAGCGGATCAGCTTCGAGGCGTCCGCCTCCTCGCCTGCCGTCTTCAGCGCCGCCGCCACCGCATTGGCGGCGGTGTCGCGCGAATAACCGAGATTGACCAGCGCCGAGACGGCGTCGGTGATCGGCGCCGAGGCGACGCCCTCGCCGAGCTCCTGCTTCAGGCCGATGGTGCCGGAGGCAGTGCCCGCATAGGCCGGCGCCTTGTTCTTCAATTCGGTGACGATGCGCTCCGCCACCTTCTTGCCGACGCCCGGCGCACGGCTGACCATGGCGATATCGCGCAACGCAATCGCATTGGCGAGGTCGGCCGGCGCCAGCGTCGACAGGATGGCCAGCGCCACCTTGGCGCCGACGCCCTGCACATTGTTCATCAACAGCCGGAACCATTCGCGCTCCAGCACCGACTGGAACCCATAGAGCCGCAGCATGTCCTCGCGCACATAAGTCTCGATGAACAGCACGACCGCCTCGCCCGGCCGCGGCAATGCCGCCAGCGTGCGCGCCGAGCAGTAGGCGACATAGCCGACGCCATGCACGTCGACGATGCAGAAATCCTCGTCGATCTCATCCAGCGTGCCTTTTAGCTTGCCGATCATTTGAGCGTGCCGATCATGCCGGGTGGGTTTCCGGAGAGATGACATCGAGGTCCGGGAAATAGCCGCGATAGCGCGCAGCATTGCGCGTCAGCAGGCGATGCCCAGCGACAACCGCATGGGCTCCAATGAAGAAATCTGGCAAGGTTCGTTCGCGAATGCCGCCGGCGCGGCGATAGCGCGAGTGCGTGACACCAGCGAGGAAGGCTGCTTCCCACGGCAGAAATTCGCGATCCATCTTGAGCATGTCGGCTGCTTGACGAAGAGCCTGTTCGGTCGCAATCAACGGCGCGAGCTCGGACCAGACGATTGCATTGATAACAAGTGCGCCGTCGCGCCGGCATGCGGTAATCGCGGATGCCGACCATTTCGTCTCCCGTCCGGCAGGACCCCAAACGTCGATCAGGACATTTGTGTCAATCAATGTCGAGATCTTCACGTGGACCCCTCAGCCATTCCATATATTCGTTCGTCGTCATGCCCCCCAGATCCAGCGTACCGGCCATACGGCCGAGCATCTGGCTGAATCTGCGCGAGGCTTCCTCCTCCGACATGTTTTCGTCGACGGCTATGACACGAGCCCCGTCCTCGGTGGGGACGAACTCCACCTCCGAGCCCGGGCCGATACCCAGATGATCCCGTATTTCCTTCGGGATGGTCACTTGGCCCTTGGTGGTAACGCGCATGGTAATACCTCGTTGGTATTACTTATTGCCCACTGGAGAACAAGTCAAGAACAACCTTATCCGGCCAGCGCCGCCATCCTGTAGGCGGCGCTCTGCCGGTGATGCGCGTGACAGATGGCGATAGCCAGCGCGTCGGCGGCGTCATCGCTGTCGAAAGTCGCCTTCGGCATCAGCACCTTGACCATCATGTGGATCTGCTTCTTGTCGCCATGGCCGACGCCGATTACCGCCTTTTTGACGGCGTTTGGCGCATATTCGGCAACGACAAGGCCGGCACGCGCCGGCACCAGCATGGCGATGCCGCGCGCCTGGCCGAGTTTCAGCGTCGCCGCCGCATCCTTGTTGACGAAGGTCTGCTCGACCGCCGCCTCGTGCGGCATCGCGGCATGCAGGATCTCGGCGAGCCCGTCATGCAATTGGCAAAGACGCACCGCCAGCGCGGCCTTGTCGTCGGACCGCACCGTGCCGGAAGCGACGAAGCGCAGCGAATTGCCGAGGCTTTCGACTATGCCCCAGCCGGTGCGCCTCAGCCCTGGATCGATGCCGATGATGCGAATCGCTTCCCCCATCCGTCAACTTTAACCCCGGCGAGCAGCGATGCCAGCGAAATGTGAACAAACCAGAAACAGCAAGCCGAGTCTGTTTAGAGAATGTTTGAGAATCGCTCTGGCGAGACAGATAGCGTGGTTTTCGAGAACCGGAGCGGAGCGTACATAAGTACGCAAGCACCGGAAGCGCAGAAGGCTGCGCTAGTCTAGTCGTTTGAATAACTGTTGGCGCGAGCGACAGACGGTCCTCTGATCCTTTGGCGGATGTGACAGCCATCTCGGTTTCAACCGCGCAATGCTGCCGCAACGACGCTCTCCAGTGGCGTTGTCGGTCGACCGATCAGCCGGCTCATGGCGCCGCCGTCATCGAACAACGCTCCGCGTGAGGCTGCAATGTCGGCATCGGCCAGGATAGCGGCGAGATCGGCGGGCAGCCCGGCGCCTGTCAACACACCCTCATAGGCCGCCCCGGCAAGATCGTTGTAGGCGATCGCCTTGCCCGATTGCCGCGAGACCTTCGCCGCAAGCTCGGCGAGCGTGAAGGCTTGGTCCGCGGCGAGCTCGTAAGTCCTCCCTGCTTGATCCTCGCTCGTCAGCACCACGGCCGCGGCCTCGGCATAATCCTGCCGCGCCGCGGACGAGAAGCGCCCCTCATTTGCGGCGCCGATGAAGGCGCCGTGCTCCAGAGCCGCCGGGAGCGCCATCAGATGGTTCTCGGTGTACCAGCCGTTGCGCAGGATGACGGCGGGTAGGCCGGAGGCCGCGATGACCTCCTCCGTCTGCCGATGTTCGACCGCGAGCCTCGCGGGAGACGTGTCCGCATGCAGCATGCTTGTGTAAGCGATCAGCGAAACCCCCACCCGTTGGGCGGCCTTGATCACTGACCGATGCTGCGGCAAGCGGCCGCTGACTTCGGTCGAGGAAATCAGCAGCAGTCTATCGACGCCGGCCAGCGCCATCGGGAGCGTGTCGGGACGATTATAGTCCGCCTCCCGCACGACTACGCCGCGTTGGACAAGATCGCGGGCCTTTGCCGGATCACGAACCGCCGCAACGATCCGGCTGGCCGGAACTGTCTTCAGCAGTGCGTCGATCACGAGACGGCCAAGCTGTCCTGTTGCTCCAGTTATTGCGTACATCGTTCTGTCCATTTCGTGGTTGGATGGATTGAGAGCCTCAGATAGCGGCTCTCGTTACCATCGGAAACCACGTATCTTGTAGTTACCATCATTTTCCGGTAACCAACTGGAAACTCCCATGGAAGATGCGCGATGGTCCTCAGGATGCGAACGAAGGTGAAGGCGCTTCCCGGCTGCCCTATGTCGAGGTGCATGGCGCTGCTTGGCGGGTGCTGGACACCCGAGGTGCTCTGGTCCTTGAGCGACGGCCCGCGCCGGTTCTCCGAATTGCGCCGCGATATCCCAGCCATTTCAGCGAAGGTGCTGACCGGCAGGTTGCGCGATCTCGAGGAGCGCGGCGTCCTCGCACGCCACGTGATGCCGACATCGCCGCCGACCGTGGAGTATGAGCTGACGTCATTGGGGCAGGAGCTGCTCCCAGCGATCAGGTCTATCGTGGAGGTCGGATCGCGCCTGCTGCTGCGTGATTCTCCCCGCCTGATGATCGCGAGCCCATCCCTTAGCGGTTAGTTCTAGATGGTCGCCGGAGTAGAATTATGAAACGTTCTCTCAGCCGCGGGCGAAAGCCGTGTTGAGCAGCGTGATCTGATCTGAGACCGGATTGACGCGACGGCTCGACGGCAGCACCTCGGCGAGGCCGCCATAGATCTCCTCGTCCATGCGGCGCACCAGCGCCTGCAGCCGCAGCGAACGGTTGACGAGGTCGATGAAATCCGTCGGCAGCTCGGCCCAGCCGGGCGCCTCCTCATGCGCCGAGGCGGTGTCGAGACGCACCTTGGATTTTTCTGAGGCCACCTGATCGCGGGTCATCTCGCCGGAATTCGCCGCCCGCTGCAAAAGCAGCCACGAGGCGACCTGCATCAGCCTGGTGGTCAGCCGCATCGATTCGGCCGCATAAAGCGTCGCCGCCAGCCTCGACAGCTTCTTGGCCTCGGCGCGGCCCTTGCCGTCGAGATATTCGGCCGCTTGCTCGACCAGGCCCATGCCTTCCTGATAGAGCGGCTTGAAGGATTGGGAGAAAACCCGGCGCTCCGCCAGCTTGATGGTTTTCGCGCTCGCCTTCGAAGGCTCGTTCATCGCTACGCCCCTGCACTTGCCTGACAGCCGGCCGATTCGGCTCTTGGCCGCCATATCCGGCAGCCTAAACGACTGAAGCTTGAAAATGCGCTTCGCTGCCAGCGAAGGCAAGCACATGTTTAACAAACGGTTAACGGCCGCATTTAGCCGGAAGGACGCCCATGCCGGCGGACAAAAAAAGAGCCGCGGATAAGGCGGCTCTCAGGAGTTTAACAGGGAGGCGTCAAACAAAGTGGCTCCAACCACTCGGTAAGAATCCAGATCACTGGATGGACATAGTAAACGCCTGTAAAGCTTAACGAAGCCTTAACGCGGGGCATATTTTTCGATCAAGCGCCCAGCATCTGTGCCGTAACAGCACAGCTGACTGGCCACGGCGCCGTTCACACCACCGGCTGGAAAGTCGGGGCGACGCGCTTGCGGCATGTTTCCTCCAGATCGTGACCGACATACCGAAACAGATCCGCTCGCCGCGCGACATCGTTCCGAAACAGGCGCCGCGGTAAACGCCCGCTCCTCGCAACGAGGCGGAGCAAACCCTGCGCTCCGGCAAATCATCAAATCTCTCAAGGAGCGAATAATGGACTGGTACTCGGCCGTTAAATTCCTGCATATCGTCTCGGCGATCCTCTGGGTCGGCGGCGGCTTCACGCTGATGCTGCTCGCGGTACGCGCCGACCGCGCCGGGAACGTCGAAGGCATGCTGCAGGCGATGCGCGCTACCGGCGAGCTCGGCAACCGGTTCTTCGCGCCGATGTCGATGCTGACATTGCTTTTCGGCCTCATCATGTGCGGCTTCTGGGTCGGCTTTTCCGATCTGTGGGTGCTGATCGGCCTTGCCGGTTATGCGACGACCTTCTGCATCGGCATGTTCATCTTCAAGCCGACTGCCGACCGCATGGCAGACATGATCGCCAAGGATGGCGTGACGCCGGCAGTGCTTGCCCAGGGCCAGCGCGTCCTCAGCGCCGCGCGTTTCGACTATTCGGTGATGCTGGTGATCATCGCGGACATGGTGCTGAAGCCGACGCTGCACGACATCACCATTCTGGGCTGCATGGCCTTCGTACTGGCAAGCGGCATTGCCCTGGCGCTTGCCAGGACGCGGCAGCTGCTGCCGAGTGCCGCCTGAGGTTTTAGGAATCCGGCGGCGGCCGACAGGGGCCGCCGTCTTACAGAAGGCCGGCGATGCCGTCCCACAGAAGCTTGACCGCGACGACCGCCACGGTCGCATAGGTGAAGGGATAGAACAGCTCCGGCCGCATCCGCCGCACCAGCCAGGCACCGGCGATTGTCGACAGCGGCGCCAGCGGCATCAGCACCGCCGACGCCGTCAAATTGGTGGTATCGAACTGGCCGAGCGCGAAATAAGGGATGAGCTTCAGCGCATTGGTGACGGCGAAAAAGATCGCCGCGGTGCCCGACAGCACCTTCGGATCGAGCCTGATGGGCAGCGCATAGACCTGAAAAGGCGGGCCGCCGACATGGGCGACGAAGCTGGTGAACCCGGCAACAGTACCCCAGAAGCCCGCGGCGACGCGGTTGGGCTCCGCCGCGTGGCCGGCACCGTGGCGGAGTTGCAAATAGAGCCAGCGCAGCACGAAGATCAGGGCAACCGTGCCGACGATCAGCCGCACCATCTCTTCGGTTACAAGTGCCGCCGTCAGCCAGCCCAGGGCAATGCCGATCACGGCACCCGGCATCATGTCGGCCAGCATCTTGCGGTCGAAGATACCCCACCACGTCCACACCGAGACAATGTCCATCAGGCACAGAATTGGCAGAAGAATTGCGGCAGCCTGAACCGGCGGCATGGTCAGCGCCATCAATGGCACGCCGACAAAGCCAACGGCGCCGCCGAAGCCGCCTTTCGACAGGCCGACGAGGATGACGGCCGGAATGGCCGCGGCATAGAACCAGGGATCGACGAGCAGGCCTGACATGGGGAAGGGACGCTGGAGGGAAAGTTGAACTCTGGAATAGACCAGAAATGGCCAGACCGCGACCGCAAATATGTGGGCCACGCCACCGAAATCCGTCACATGTTTGGCATGTCGAGCGGCGGCGGGCGTCTGCGGATCGGCTGCGCCTTGATGATGGCGGTGCTGGTTTCGGCCTTGTCGGCGATGCGGTCGAGAATCCCGTCGAGCTCGCCGATCGAGCGGACGAACAGCCGGGCAACGAAGCAGTCATCGCCCGTCACCTTGTCGCATTCGCCGAATTCCGGGATTTCCTCGATCAGCTTCTGGACGATGTGCAGCTTGCCCGGCAATGGCCGGATGCGAACGATCGCCTGCAAGGCGTAGCCGAGCGCCTGCGGATCGATGTCGATGGTGAACGCGCGGATGACGCCGCGATCCTCAAGCCGCCGAAGCCGCTCCGAAACGCTTGGCGACGACAACCCGACCTGCAGCGCCAGTTCCTTCAGCGAGGTCCGTGAATCCTTGACCAGGATATCGAGGAGCTTTCTATCGAGCTCGTCCAGCATTTTACAATTCCAAGAAAAAGCCGATGCTTACCTAATTTAATTAGGTTTGCCCTGCATATCACCAGCTAGAAGTCATGGAAAGACCCGATCCGCTGTGGGATTATAAAATCTCAACGAGTTTCAGGAGCACCCATGGACAGCACGGTACGCGGCACGATCGAAATGACGGCGGCGATGGCGATCCTCGGCACGATCGGCTGGTTCGTCGTCCTTTCCGGCCAGCCCATCATGGACGTGGTGTTCTGGCGCTGTGCTTTCGGGGCGGTAACGCTGCTGATCATCTGCGCGGCGCTGGGACTGCTGCGCGGCAGGCTGTCGCTTCGCATTGTCGCGATCGCGGCTCTTGGCGGTGCTGCCATCGTTATCAACTGGCTGTTGCTGTTCAGCGCGTTTTCCCGCGCGTCGATCTCGATCGCCACGGCCGTTTACAACACGCAGCCCTTCATGCTGGTGGGTTTTGGCGCGCTCTTCTTCTCCGAACGGCTGACGGTGACCAAGCTGACCTGGCTCGGCATCGCGTTCGCCGGCATGCTGCCGATCGTGCAGGCCGCGCCCGATGCAGGCGATCATGGTACGGATTACTTTACCGGCATTGCGATGGCGCTGGCCGCGGCTTTCTTCTGGGCCGTTGCGGCTATCGTCACCAAGAAGCTCAAAGGCACGCCGCCGCACCTGATCGCCCTGATCCAGGTCTGCGTCGGCGTTCTCATGCTGGCACCCTTCGCCAATCTCACCCACCTTCCCGTCGATGCGCGGAGCTGGGTCATGCTGGCGACACTCGGCATCGTCCATACCGGCCTGATGTACATCCTCATGTACGGTGCCATCCAGAAGCTGCCGACGCATCTGCAGGGATCGCTGTCCTTCATCTACCCAGTCGTCGCCATCCTCGTCGACGTCGTCGCCTTCGGCCACCGGCTGCATCCGGCGCAGATCGTCGGCGCCGCCGCCATCCTGGTCGCCGCCGCCGGCATGAATCTCGGCTGGTCGCTGTGGAAATCGAAGGTGCCTGCGTAGGGCCGCAAGCGACTAGGCGAGGAGAATTTCGGCCAACGGCAGTCATGCGCCGAGCCGCATAAAATCGTTGACGGCAATCGTGATCCCCCTGCCGCCTGTTCAATCCCCGCACTTTGCTCTATGCCGCAATGCAACCATCTTCGCCCGGCATAGGCGATAACCGGGATCGAACACCAATGAATGACGCAACGCCGCCCAACCGCTGCCGTATCGTGCTGATCGCGCCGCCGAACGTGCCGGCCGAGCGCATCGCCGCGGCCTTCGACGGCGGTGACGTCGCCTCGCTCATCCTGCCGGAAAACGGCCTGGACGAGGCCTCTTTCCAAGCCTTTGCCGAGCAGATCGTGCCGGTGGCGCAAGCGGCCGGCATTGCCGTCATCATTGCCGGCGACACCCGCATCGCCGGCCGTGTCCAGGCCGACGGCATCCATGTCGAGGTCGGCAAGGACGAGCTCGCCGAAACGATCGAACACTTCCAGGCCAGGATGATGGTCGGCACCGGCGGCGCCAAGACCCGCGACGATGCGCTGGAACTCGGCGAGGTCAGGCCTGATTACATTTTCTTCGGCCGTTTCGGTTACGACAACAAGCCTGAGCCGCACCCGCGCAACCTGTCGCTCGGGCAATGGTGGGCGGACGTCATCCAGATCCCCTGCATCGTCATGGCCGGATCCGATCTTGCCTCGGTGGAAGCGGTCGCCGCCACCGGCGCTGAATTCGTGGCGCTGTCCAGCGCCGTTTTCGCCGACGGCGTCGATCCGAAGATGGCGGTCGCCGCCGCCAACGCGCTGCTCGACGAAACCGCGCCGCGCTTCGAGGACTGACGTGCTCTCGCGGAAAATCCTTTTCAGCGCCTTTCTTGCAACGGCCGTGACGCAGGCGATAGCGGCGGAACCCGTTCCGCTGCCGCAGCCCAGGCCGGATTCCAGCGAACCTGCCGACAAGCCTATCGCCGCACAATTGCCGCAGCCCGCCACCACCGCCCCGTTGCCGTCGGCCGATACCATCAACCCCGACCGCTTCGGCGCAAAGCCGTCCGATGCTGCCTACGGCGCCTTTCAACGCGGACTCTACAAGACGGCCTACAACCTTGCGCTTTCGCGCGCTCAAAACGGCGATCCGGCGGCACAGACGCTGGTGGCCGAGATATTGTCGCGCGGCCTCGGCGTGCCGGTCGACGCGGCAGGGGCGGCGAAGTGGTATGCGCTTGCCGCCGAGCAGGGCGTGCCGGAATCGCAATTCCAGTATGCGCTGATGCTGCTCGACGGCCGCTACGTCAAAAAGGACGAGAAGGAGGCCTATGCGCTGATGCAGGCCGCAGCCGAGGCCGGCAACCGCCTGGCGCAGTTCAATTTTGCGCAGCTGATGGTCGAACAGGAGCCCGGCGATGCCGGTATTGCCAAAGCCGTATCCTATTACGAGCGCGCTGCCGCGACCGGGCTTGCCGACGCACAATATGCGATGGCACAGGTCTACGCCAATGGCGCCGGCGGCAAGCCGCGCGACGATGTCCGCGCCCGCGGCCTGCTGGCACAGGCCGCGCGGCAGAACTACGACACGGCACAGATCGATCTCGCAACCTGGATGATTGAGGGGCGCGGCGGCGCCCGCGACCTGAAATCCGGCTTCAACTGGATGAAGCAGGCCGCAGAAGGCGGCAATGTCGCCGCCCAGAACCGTCTCGCCAAGCTCTACATGAACGGCATCGGCACCGACCCGGATCTGATCCTCGCCGGCGCTTGGTATGTTGTCGCCCGCCGCGCCGGGCTCATCGACCAAGAGATGGACGATTTCCTGCAGGGCCTGACCGACGAGCAGACGCAGCAGGCGCTGCAACGGGCCAACCGCCTGCCCTGACCGCGATCTCGCGACTCATTGCACCCGGCTCGTCAGGCGGGCTCATTGGGTATGATCGAGCACGACCTTGCCGAAGGGAGAGCCGTGTTCAAGGTACCGAAAGGCTTCGGCGGCCCGGCTCCATGGCACGACCCGGTCGATCACCGGTCTCAACCGGTTGACGACAATGGCGCGGTTCATCGCCTCGAAGGATTCGCGTGAGCCCACCGGTATGCCTCGCGCCCGGACCTGCCGGCGGAAGATGTCGAGCGGGTTGATGGCGCCGTCACTGCCGCCGAGATAGCCGATGACGTTGATCTGGGCGCCGCGCGCCGCTGCCCTCAGCGATTGTGCAAAACTCTGCGGTCCGCCAACCTCGACGATATGGTCGGCGCCGCGGCCATCCGTCAATCCCAGCACGGCCGATGCCCAATCGGGGACGCTGCGATAGTTCACGCCATCCTGCGCGCCAAGTTGCCTTGCCCGCGCAAGCTTCTCGTCGCTGCTCGACGTCACGATGACGCGCGCCCCGGCAGCGGCGGCGAACTGCACCGCAAACAGCGAAACGCCGCCGGTGCCGAGGCAAAGCACGGTGTCGCCGGGTTTGACGCTGCCCTCCGTAAACAGCGCGTGCCATGCCGTCACGCCGGCGCATGGCAGCGTCGCCGCTTCGAGGTCGCTCAGATTGGCCGGCGCCAGCACCGCCGCCTGTTCGTCGAGCCGGGCAAATTCGCTGAGCAGCCCGTCGATCGGGCCGCCACGTTGATAGGATGGCTCGGCCATGGCGAAACTGCCGCCGACCCAGCGCTGCCAGAACGTGCCGCAGACCCGGTCGCCGATCTTGAACCGGCTGACCTCGGCGCCGATGGCAACGACTTCGCCGACGCCGTCCGACAGCGGCACCAGCGGCAATGCAAACTTCGTGTGATAGCTGCCGCGAACGATCTCGGCATCGCGGTAGTTCAGCGCCGTCGCCTTGACCTTCACAATCATCTCCTGGCGCCCTGGCTCAGGCATCGGCCGCTCGACCATTCTGAGGTTCTCGAGGCCGCCCGGGCTCTGCAATTCGATCGCCTTCATCGTCGTTCCTTTCCAGCTGGGTCCTGCCAGAGGAAAATCGCTTGCCATCCATCGGATTTCAAATTCATAATGTTCAGGATAATTATGCTTCTATGACATGTTCGGGTGTGTCGTGCTTGAAGAACTGAAAACACTGGCCCTCTTTGCCGAGGAGGGTTCGATTCAGAAGGTGGCGCAACGCCTGCCATTGACGCAGCCGGCCGTCACCCGCCAGATCCAGCGGCTGGAGGAGATGCTCGGCACGGAATTGCTCGACCGCCGGCTAAAGCCGTCGCGACTGACCCCGGCCGGCGTAGAGGTGCTGGCACGCGGCAAGGAAATTCTCGCCGCCGTCGCCGCGCTGAGATCATTCGCCAAGGGCGACGAGCCGGAGGGCCTGCTGCGGCTCGGCCTCGCGCATGGACTTTGCGACAAAGCCGTGGCCGCCGCCATTGGTGATGCCGTGGCCCGGTTTCCGAAGGTCTCGCTGCGTCTGAAGAGCGGCTGGAGCCTTGAGTTGGCCGACCAGCACAAGCGCGGACAGCTTGACCTCGCCGTCATACTGGACGGCAGCAATTCCAAAGCTGGCGACGGCGTTGTCGGAACCGAGGCCCTCGGCGTCATCGCTGCCGAAAGCACTGTCCGGCAAGCCGACGTCAAGACCATGCCCTGGATCCTCAGCCCTGAGCCTTGCGACGCGCGCCGGCGGCTGGCGGCTGCCCTGGCCGAGGGCGGCCACAGGTTGATGGTCGGCGCCGAGATTCAGGACAGCGCGCTGCAGATCGACTGGGTTCGTCGAGGCCAAGGCCTTGGCCTGCTGCCCAGGCGGCTGCTGCGGGAAAAGCTGCCGGAGGGCGTTGCCCTGGTCGACGCAGATCTCGATCTGTCGTTGAGAATTGTCGTCCTGCGTTCGCCGCACCTGCATCTTTTGAGAGAGGTCGCCGACGCAGTGACCGAGGCCGTCACCGCGACTGTCAGGACGGACTGAGGCCGCCACGCCGCGCTGCCGGGCCAGCTTCGTTCCCGCTTCATCGGAAGGCGCTCCTTGCCTCTGCTGGCGATTTGTGGTCTTGGAGGCGCCAAATTGCCCTTTGCGGCGATCATCTCATTTCCGGATCACCTCACCATGGCCAAGATCAATGGCAACGAAATCCGTCCCGGCAACGTCATCGAGCACGATGGCGGCCTTTGGGTGGCGGTCAGGACCAACACCGTCAAGCCCGGCAAGGGCGGCGCCTACAACCAGGTCGAACTCAAGAACCTGATCAACGGCACCAAGCTCAACGAGCGCTTCCGTTCGGCCGAGACGGTCGAGCAGATCCGGCTCGATCTGAAGGATTTTTCTTTCCTCTACGAGCAGGGCGACGCGCTGGTGTTCATGGACACCGAAAGCTACGAGCAGCTCGAATTGCAAAAGGAGTTCGTCGGCGATCGCGCCGCCTTCCTGCAGGACGGCATGATGGTGACGGTCCAGCTCTATGACGAAAGGCCGATCGGCATTTCGCTGCCCGACCAGGTGACGCTGACCATCACCGAGGCCGACCCGGTGGTGAGGGGCCAGACGGCAGCCTCGTCCTACAAGCCGGCGATACTCGAAAACGGCATCCGCGTGCTGGTGCCGCCGTTCATCGGCTCGGGCGAGCGCATCATCGTCGATACCAACGAAATCACTTATGTGCGCCGCGCCGACTAAGGCGTGATCCCAAAGAGTTGCAGACTTTTTGGATAAGATGATGCGTCAAGGCAAATAGGCGCAGCGACAGGAAGAACAGCAATGGCGCGTTCCGCGATCCTCAATGTCATGGTCCAGGCCGCAATGAAGGCCGGCCGCTCGCTGTCGCGTGACTTCGGCGAAGTGCAGAACCTGCAGGTCTCGATGAAGGGGCCGGGCGACTATGTCAGCCAGGCCGACCGCAAGGCCGAAGACATCGTCTTTGCCGAACTCTCCAAGGCGCGGCCCGGCTACGCCTTCCTGATGGAGGAACGCGGCGTGATCGAGGGCGACGACGGCCAGCACCGCTGGATCGTCGACCCGCTCGACGGCACCACCAATTTCCTGCACGGCATTCCGCTCTTTGCCGTTTCGATCGCGCTGGAGCGCCAGGGCCAGATCGTCGCCGGCGTCGTCTACAATCCGGCGATGGATGAGCTCTATACCGCCGAGCGCGGCGGCGGCGCTTTCATGAACGACCGCCGGCTGCGCGTCGCCGGCCGCACCAAGCTGGTCGATGCGGTGATCGGCTGCGGCATGCCGCATCTCGGGCGTGGCCAGCACGGCAATTTCCTCATCGAGTTGCGCAATGTCATGGCCGAGGTCTCTGGCGTCCGCCGTCTCGGCTCCGCCTCGCTCGATCTCGCCTACGTCGCCGCCGGCCGCATGGACGGGTTCTGGGAAACCGGCCTGTCGGCCTGGGATGTCGCCGCCGGCATTTTGCTGATCCGCGAGGCGGGCGGTTTCGTCTCCGATTTCGCCGGGGGACAGGATGTGCTGAACGCCGGTTCACTCGTCGCCGGCAACGAACTCATCCAGCGCGCGCTGTTGAAGACTATCAAAAGGCCACTCTCAGCCGGCTGATAGAGGCACGCCGCGCTGAACCGCCGCAGTCGCAAAACCGCAACCAAAGCTTGAAATACTGTCCCGCGGCCGCCCAGATAAGGTGGCGCAGGATCATCGATGACGACCAGCCGGCCCCAACCCCAGAGCGAACTCTCCCAGCTCGACATTCCCTTTATGGGGCGCTGGCATTACTCGCGCGCCGAGATCATCGCCGACGGCATTGTCCACGCCGTGGGCATCGTGCTGGCGATCGCTGCCGGCTCGACGCTGCTGGCACTGGCCGCCTATCGAACCGGCCCCGGCGAATACGTCGCCGCCGCCTTCTATGTAGTCTCGCTGCTCACCGTGCTGTCGGTTTCGCTGGCCTACAATGTCTGGCCGGTGTCGTCGCCGGCAAAATGGATATTGCGGCGCTTCGACCATGCCGCGATCTATCTGCTGATCGCTGCCACCTACACGCCTTTCCTGGCCCAACTCGGCGGCTCGCCGCTGGCCGTTTCCATGATCGTCCTGGTCTGGACCGCCGCGGCGGTCGGCATCGCCATCAAGGTCTTTCTTCCCGGCCGTTTCGACCGGCTGGCGATCGTCTTCTACCTAGCCATCGGCTGGAGCGGTATCGTTCTGGTGGAGCCGCTCGTGCGGACGCTGCCGGCGACTTCGATCGCGCTCATCGTTGCCGGCGGCATCGTCTACTCCTGTGGCGTGATCTTCTTCGCCTGGAAGGGCCTGCGTTTCCACAATGCGCTGTGGCATGGCTTTGTCGTCACCGGCGCCGGCCTGCATCTGGCCGCCATGGTCGACTGCCTGGTCATCAACCGGCTTTGACCTCCGGTCGCGGACAGTGGCAATATTGCCAAGCGCCATTCAATTTCGTCACAATTCCGTTTAGAGTCGCAAACACAAATTGATCGGCGGCGACGGCATCGGAAACGGGGCACGGATGACTCTTCTCAGATCCTTCGGCATGGGCAGGCGCTCCGACGTTCTGATCTACGACCCGCACAAATTGTCGAGCCCGCAGGTGTTTCTGCTGACCATGGTGATCTTTCTGTTCATCGTGGCCTTCATCGCCGCCATCCTGACCCGCCAGATCTCGACCGCCTTCGTCACCAATCCCGGCCTCAACGGCCTGATCATCGGCGTGCTGGCGGTCGGCATCCTGCTGGCCTTCGTCCAGGTCGGCCGGCTGTTCCGCGAGGTGCGCTGGGTCAACTCGTTCCGCGCCGGTTCCGAAACCACCGAACCGGTGCTGCTGGCGCCGATGAAGGCGATGATCGGCCGCTCCTCGACGATCGCTTTCTCGACCAGTTCGATGCGCACCATGCTGGATTCAATCGCCACCCGGCTCGACGAAAGCCGCGACACGTCGCGCTACCTTGTCGGACTGCTGGTGTTCCTCGGCCTGCTCGGCACCTTCTGGGGCCTGCTCAACACGATCGGCTCGATTCGCGAAACCATCGAGTCGCTCGATCCCGGCACCGGCGATGCCGCGGCCGTGCTCGAATCCCTGAAGCAAGGGCTTTCCGCTCCGTTGGCCGGCATGGGCACCGCCTTCTCGTCCTCGCTGTTCGGCCTCTCCGGCTCGCTGGTGCTCGGCTTCCTCGACCTGCAGGCCGGCCGCGCCCAGACGCGCTTCTATACCGAACTCGAAAACTGGCTGTCCTCGGTCACCGACCTGTCCTCCGACATCGTCGTTGCCGACGCGGCCAAGACCGAACCCTCCGAGGAAATCCGGCTGTTGTCGGAAAAGCTGCGCACCCTGCAGGAGAATGGCGGCGGCTCCAATCCGCGCGTCGCCACCGCCATGGCCAATCTCGCCGACGGCATTTCCGGCCTGGTCAAGAACATGCGCTCGGAACAGCAGATCATGCGCGACTGGGTCGAGGCCCAGTCCGACGAGCAGAAGGCGATGCGCAACACCCTGGAGAAGATCGCCGACGCCTTGAAGAAGCCTGGAGTGCATTGACGTGGCGTTGGCACGAGGCCGGCGCTCCGACCGCCGCATCGATTACTGGCCGGGCTTCGTCGATGCGCTGTCGACGCTGCTGTTGGCGATCATGTTCCTGCTCACGGTTTTCGTGCTGGCGCAGTTCCTGCTCGGCCGCGAGATCTCCGGCAAGGACACGGTGCTCAACCGCCTCAATTCGCAGATCAACGAGTTGACCCAGCTTCTGGCGCTGGAGCGCTCGACGACGCAGGACAAGGAGGACACCCTTGCCAATTTGCAGGCGTCGCTGTCCGCGTCGGAGGCGGAAAAGAGCCGGCTCGAGCAATTGCTGGCGCAAGGCGCCGGTGCCGGCGATGCCGCCAACCAGCGCGCGACGGCACTTTCCGGCGAGCTCGACAGCCAGCGCCAGATCAGCCAGCAGGCGCTGAGCCAGGTCGAGATCCTCAACCAGCAGATTTCGGCGCTGCGCAGGCAGATCGCAGCGCTCGAACAAGCGCTCGACGTGTCCGAAACGCGCGACCGCGAATCCAACACGAAGATCGCCGATCTCGGCCGCCGCCTCAACGTCGCACTGGCGCAACGCGTGCAGGAGCTAAACCGCTACCGCTCCGATTTCTTCGGCCGCTTGCGTGAAATTCTTGCCGACCGCGAGAACATCCGCATCGTCGGCGACCGCTTCGTCTTCCAGTCGGAAGTGCTTTTCCCGACCGGCTCCGAGGTGATCAACGATGCCGGCAAGGTCGAGATGAAGAAGCTCGCCGATGCCATCATCGAATTGCAAAAGGAAATCCCGCCGGAGATCAACTGGGTGCTGCGCGTCGACGGCCACACCGACAACAAGCCGCTCTCCGGCACCGGCCGCTACCGCGACAATTGGGAATTGTCGACGGCGCGCTCGACATCGGTAGTCAAGTTCCTGATCGAGAACGGCGTGCCGGCCAACCGGCTGGTCGCGGCCGGCTTCGGCGAATTCCAGCCGCTCGACCCCGCCGATACCGAAGAGGCGCGCAACAAGAACCGCCGCATCGAGTTGAAGCTGACCGAGCGGTGATCTGCAAGCCTTTGGCTTGTATCATGCGCCAGGTCGAGCCGGCTCAAGTCGGCGGCATTTAGGGCACTGGTGCGGCAGCGGCAAGAGCTGAAAAAATTACCTTTTTTTAATTACACTTTGCCGCCATGGCCTTTTAGCCTTGGTCATGGGCCGAGAACCGCCGGCGGTGAAACCGCTCATCGCGACGCGACGGAACCTGACGGCCCGCGGCCGGAAGGCAAGACCCTCCCAACCACCGCCTTCCCCAGTAAAGGAGACGCAACCATGCGCTTCTTCGCTCCCACGAATCTCAGGACTGCTACGCTCGCCACACTTCTCCTCGCCGTTCCGTTTGCTGGCGCTCACGCCGGCCCGCGTGCGACGGCCTTGATCAATCAGATCCAGAGCGTGGAGACGGGTATCCAGGGCGCCATCCGGGCGAACAAGCTCGACCCGGGCGAGGCACGTGACTTGCGCACGCAGGTCGCTCAACTCGATCGGGCCGCCCAGAGGGCCGCACGCGATGGAACGATGCCGAGCACGCAATATCAGCAGTTGCTGGCGCAGCTCGACGATGTCAGCCAAAAGCTGCGCGCTGACACCGGCAGTGCCTTCCTCATCGGCAACGGCGCCGATGGCGGATATTATCCGAACGGCTATGGCCCAACTCATCCAAACCGCTGAGATCATCCATTGCAGCGCCGCACTCTGATCTTGCGCACGATCCCTTGATTTTGCGCATGATCCGGCCTTGCGCCGCATGGTGATATTGATCACGCTCGCCGCCGCTTCCGCAAGATGCCTTTCGGCAGTTGCGGCCCACAGTCATGCATCGGTCGCAGACGGTCTTCAGGGGTTGCCAACACTTTTGCATTGGTATCTTTTCCCGCCGTCAAATCAGCGGAACCCACAATGTCCTTTCAAAAACTCGACGACCTCGGCCACAAGCTCGAAGCGCTGGAACACGCCCTCGCTATCCTCGGCGCCGACGAGGCGACCCATATGGCGGTCGGCGGCGGCGAGAAGCGCGCAGAGGCAATGTCGGCGCTTGCCGGCATGCACCATGCCCGGGCGACTGCGCCGGAGATTGCCGACTGGATCGCGGCGGCCGAGCAGGAAGCGCTGAACGAAGAGCAGCAGGCCGCGGTCAGGGAATTCCGCCGGCAATACACCAACCTGACCTGCCTGCCGGTCGAGGTCGTCGAGCGCCAGACGACCGCGCGCATGCGCTCCGAGCAGCTCTGGCGCGACCTGCGCGCCAAGAACGACTGGGCGGGTTTCCTACCGGCGCTCGAAGGCGTCGTGGCGCTGGTCCGCGAGGAGGCGGCCCTTCGCGCCGAGGTGCTCGGGCTCGAGCCTTACGACGCGCTGATGGAGCAATATGATCCGGGCAATCGCACCGCCGACATCACGCCTGTGTTTGCCGAGTTGAAGACCTTCCTGAAAGGTTTCGTGCCGGAGGCACTGGCCGTGCAGGAAGAGCGGCTGGCGAAACATCCGCTGAAGCCGCTTTCCGGCAGCTACCCCTTGGACAAGCAGCGCGAGCTCGGCCTCGCCATGATGGCGGCAGTCGGCTTCGACCTCACCCACGGCTCGCTGTCGGTTTCGCACCATCCCTTCTGCGGCGGCGTGCCGAGCGACGTGCGCATCACCACCCGCTACAAGACCTCGGATTTCCTGTCGGCGCTGATGGGCGTGCTGCACGAGACCGGCCATGCGCTGTACGAGCAGAACCTGCCGAAGGCGTGGGCGCACTGGCCTCTGGGCAGAGCGCGCGGCATGGCGGCGCATGAAAGCCAGAGCCTGTTCGTCGAAAAGCAGATCGGCCGCAATCCAGAATTCTGGCGCTGGGCGCTGCCGGTGGTCGAAAGACACCTCGGCGAGAGCTGGACGATCGACGACATCCTGCCGCATGTACACCGGGTCGAGCGCGGCCTGATCCGCGTCGATGCCGACGAGGTCACCTATCCGCTGCACGTCATCCTGCGCTACGAGCTGGAGCAGGAGCTTGTCTCGGGACGGCTGGAAGCAGCCGACCTGCCCGAAGCCTGGGATGCCAAGATGCGCGATTATCTCGGCCTGTCGACATCAGACAATCCGGCTGACGGTCCGATGCAGGACGTCCACTGGCCGGGTGCCGCCTTCGGCTATTTCCCCTCCTACACGCTGGGCGCCATGATGGCGGCGCAGCAATGGGCGGCGCTGACCAGGGATCATCCTTCAGCCGACGAAGACCTCGCCAAGGGAGATTTCGCCGCGATCAACGACTGGCGCCGCAAAAGGATCTGGTCGCAAGGCTCGCGCTGGTCGACGGCGGAACTGCTCGAACGCGCCACCGGCGAAAAGCTCGATGCCGTGCATTTCACCGATCACCTGAAGAAGCGATACGGGAACTGAGCCGCTTCGTCTATTCCAGGTTCTTGCCGCGGTGACTGCAGAAATCCGCGAAACTGGCCTTTACTTTGGTGGGAAAGCCTCTGAAAAAGGAGTTCTTCCAAGTTGGGCGAGCGTAGATGTCTGTCTGTTACAGTTTTCATAGGATGAAGTCTTTCTGGCCCCGCTTGGTATTTTTCATCTTATTGATCGGCCTGAGTTCTCCGGCCATGTCCGACGACATGGTTCTCAAGGGTCCGGCAGAAAGCTGGGTAAAGCAGCTTGATATTCCGGCTGCCGATCCCACCCGATCGGATCAAATCAAGAATGGCGTTTCATGGCTGCTCTCGGACGACCAGATCAAGCATCGCGCCGGCGGCTATGTCGAGTACTCGCGCACCGTCTATAAGATCGTCGACCGTCCCGGCCTGGATCGTGGCGCGAGTATCGATCTGCAGTTCGATCCGTCCCGGCACAAGGTCACGCTCAACCATCTTCACATCATCCGCGATGGTGCCGTTTTGGACCGGCTGGAAGGCGTCGAATTCGACATCTTCCGCAGGGAAAGAGACGCCGAGAAAGGCGTCTTCGACGGCTGGCTGACAGCACATGTCAACATCGATGACGTGCGTGCCGGCGACATCGTCGATTACGGGTCGACCTACGAAGTAACACCGCTGGTCGGCAAGGACCTTTTCTTCAAGAATTTCTCCACCGAATGGGAAGAGCCGGTAGCGATTATCCGCACAAGCATCATTTGGCCTTCGGGCCAGCCGCTCCAGATCAAGACAAGGGGAACCCGACTCAAGCCTTCAATCTCCCCGACTGGGCCGGACACCACCTATCTATGGGAAATTCCAAACCCGAAACCGGTCAATGTCGAGGATAACCTGCCCGTGACCTATCCAGGCTGGGGCTCCATCGATGTCGCGTCTACCGCGAATTGGCAAAGTGTGGTCGATGCCGTTGCGCCCTATTACAAGCCAGCGACCGTTTTTCCCCCGGCTTTTGCCGCGAAGCTCGACGACATCGCTCTGCGGCATCCGGTGCCCGAAGACCGGATGGTCGAGGCAATGCGGTTGGTGCAGGACCAGATCCGCTATGTAAGCCTGTCGATGGGTGCCGGTTCCTACGTTCCGCGTGATCCCGCGACGGTCATCCTGAGCGGGTTTGGTGACTGCAAGGACAAGGCCCTGCTGCTGGTTTCGTCGCTTGTGCGGCTTGGCATTGCTGCCGAGGTTGCCTTGGCCGATCTCGACGAGGGACGGGTCCTGGACCAGCATCTGCCCGCGCTTCGCGATTTCGACCATGCCATCGTCAAGGCAAGGATCGGAGCAAAGACATATTGGCTGGACGCCACGAACTATCTTCAGGGCGGCAGGGCGCACAATCTCGCACAGCCGGACTACGGCTTCGCGCTGCCGCTTTCCAGCACCGGCGGGTTGGAGAAGATGCCGAGCCCTGTGCTTAGCAGCCCATCGATCCAGATCGCCGAGGAATTCGACTTTCCGCGGAAACCGGGCGATCCCCTCGTGCTGACGGTCTTCTCGACATATGAGGACGCCGATGCCGATTGGATGCGCGGCAATTTCGCCAGCAGGTCGCTGAGCGAGGTGTCGGACGCCTACCTGAAATACTACAACAAGCAATATCCGGGCATCCAAACCATCGCCAAGCCGGAAATCGTGGATCGGCGCGACGGCAACATAGTGAGCGTGAAGGAAAGTTATCGCTTGCCGGCGGAGGCGCTGACGGCCAACGATCTGGCAAAGAATTTCCCGATCCGCGCGGCCGATCTCGGCAACAACTCTCTTCCAACCCCGACAATCGTCGACCGAACCGGGCCCGTCTCCCTCGGCCCCCAGTTCTACCGCCGCCACAAGGTGACCGTGCGCAACCTCAAGGCGAGGTTTTCCGGCGAGTCGATGAAAAACGTCGTGACGCCCTATCTGTCTCTCAAGGCATCCTGGTCCAACACGCCCACCGAATTTCAAGTTGAATGGAACTTTCAGACGCTGGCGACTGAAGTACCGGCCAAGGCGATTGCCGATTATCTGAAAACCGTCGATGACCTCGCAGACCAGGTTCGCTGGCAGTACGATTTTACCTATGAAGAGCCGCCTGCCGATGTGCAGCTCAGCGATCCGGCAAAGGAGCAGCGACAGACCGTCGCCAGCATGCTTTTGTTATCGTTGCTTGTCGGCGTTCCCCTGTTCATCGCCTATCGACGAGGCAAACGCCGAGCTTTCGGTAGCTGAAGAATCTCGGCCGCCGCTGGGTACCATGATCCCGAAAAGTGGATGCCGGTTTTCGGAAAAGATCATGGTCAAACAAGAAGATGGAGCCTCATCCCGATTTCATCGGGATGGAGCCATGCTACTCGGCCGCACCCCTGAAAGCATTCGCCCCGGTATCGAACTGCAGCTTGGCCAGCCGCGCATAGATGCCGCCCTTGGCGACCAGGCTCTGATGCGTGCCTTCCTCGACGATGCGGCCGCCATCCATGACCAGGATGCGATCGGCCTTCAGCACGGTTGCTAGCCGATGGGCGATGACGATCGTGGTGCGGCCCTTCATCAGCCGGTCCAGCGCCGTCTGCACCAACGTCTCGCTTTCGGCATCTAGCGCCGAGGTCGCCTCGTCGAGCAGCAGGATGGGCGCATCGCGCAAAATGGCGCGGGCGATCGCCACGCGCTGGCGCTGGCCGCCCGACAGCGTCACGCCGCGCTCGCCGACCTGGCTGTCATAGCCCTTTTCGAGTTTCAGGATGAACTCGTCGGCAAGCGCGTCCTTCGCCGCCGCCTCGATCTCGGCCTGGCTGGCGCCAGGCCGGCCAAAGCCGATATTGTCGCGCGCGCTCGCGGCAAAGATGGTGACGTCCTGCGGCACGATGGCGATGCGCGCGCGGATCGCCGCCGGATCGGCCTCGCGCAGATCGACCCCGTCGATGATGATCCTGCCGGCCTCCGGATCGTAGAAACGCAGAAGCAGCGAAAACACGGTGCTCTTGCCGGCGCCGGATGGCCCGACGATCGCCACCGTCTCACCGGGTTTGACCTGAAAGCTCAGGCCATGGACGGCGGCGCGGTCGGGCCGGGCCGGATAGGAGAAGGAGACATCGTCGAAGCTGATCGCACCTCTCGCCTTTGCCGGCAGCGGCTTCGGTTCGGCGGGCGCCTGGATCGCGGGTTTCTCGGCCAGGATCTCGGTCAGCCGTTCGGCAGCGCCCGCTGCCTGGGACAGTTCGCCCCAGACCTCCGACAGGGCGCCGAGCGCGCCGGCGGCGAACACCGAATAGAGCAGGAATTGACCGAGCGTGCCCGGCGACAGCGTGCCGTCGAGCACGTCGCGCGAACCGAACCACAGCACCGCCACGACCGAGGAAAAGATCATGAAGATGGCGAAGAAGGTGAGAAAGGAGCGGGCAAAGATCGAGGCCCGCGCCGCTTCGAACGCTGCTTCCACTGCGGATGAAAAATACCCGGTTACAAGCTTCTCGTTGGTGAAGGCCTGCAGGGTGCGCACCGCGCCGATCTGCTCGCTGGCGTAGGCGGTGGCATTGGCCAGAGTATCCTGCGCCAGCCGTGACTTGCGCCGCACCGAGCGGCCGAAGGCGACCAGCGGCAGCACGATTAGCGGAATGGCCGCGATGACCAAGCCGGACAGTTTTGGGCTGGTGAAGACCATCATCGCCACGGCGCCCAGGCCGAGGATGACGTTGCGCAAAGCCACCGAGGTGGTGGCACCGACGGCCGATTTGACCTGTGTCGTGTCGGCGGCGAGCCGCGAGACGATCTCGCCCGACTGGGCCGTGTCGAAAAAGGATGGCGACAGTGTTGTGACGTGGGCAAAGACATCGCGGCGGATATCGGCAACGACGCGCTCGCCGAGCGTGATGACGAAATAGTAGCGGCTGGCCGACGCCGCCGCCAGAACGGCGGCCATCACCACCAGCATGGCGAAATATTCGGCAATGAAGCTGGAATCGGAAGCGGAAAAACCGTGGTCGATCATCCGCCGCACGGCCAGCGGCAGCGCCAGCGTCGTCGCCGCCGCGACGGCCAGTGAGACGATCGCGCCGATGACCATTTTGCGGTAATGCGTGATGTAGGGAAACAGGCGCTGCAGCGGCTTCAGCGAGCGCCTGCGCTCGTCTGCATCGCCGCTGATGTTCGCCATGACCGTTTCCTTTGGCCCTTTGAGGCTTGCGCCATCAATATGCGCTTGCCGCGGCCTTGTGATTCAATTCCGGCTGATGTATAGGCTCGCCGACCGTTTTAGAAGCCGTGGCTCCTCAATAGCTGCGGCTTCGAGTTTTAAAAAGGGGCGCATCGACGCAGGCTTTAGCCCGTCGGCAGCACCCGGCAAGCCAGGAACAGACCCATGAAGACCGATATTCATCCCGACTACCACACCATCAAGGTCGTCATGACCGACGGCACCGAATACATGACCCGTTCGACCTGGGGCAAGGAAGGCGATACGATGAACCTCGATATCGACCCCACCACCCATCCGGCCTGGACTGGCGGCCAGCAGACCCTGCTCGACCGCGGTGGCCGCCTGTCGAAGTTCAAGAAGCGTTTCGAAGGCTTCGGCCTCTAAGCCGCATTGGCGTTTCGCAGATCGAGAAACCCGCCTTCGTGGCGGGTTTTTTATTGCGAAAATACGGCCCTATTCGCCGACCAGCTCGCGCAGCGCCATCCGCTTGTAGGCGGCAACCAGCCTGTCGCCCTCTTGCCGCCCGACCGAGATCGCCAGCCGCATTGCGGCCTCGCCCATCTGCCAGATGAGAAACGCCGTCGTTTCGAGCGCTTCCGGATCGGCGGATGGCCGCAGCCGTTTCAGCACGGCTGTAAGGAATTCGGCGTTGGCCCGGCTATCGGCAAGCTCGAGTTCGCGTAGCGCCTTGTCGGCCTGCGTGCCCGACCAGATGTCGCGCATCACCGGCTCCGCCAGGAACATTCCGTAGTAGATATTCACCAGTTCCGAAAATGCCCGACGCAGGCCGTCGGCGTCATTGACCTCGGCTAGCGCTGCCGCAATGCAGGCCTGGCTTTCGGCGGTGTAGCGTTCGGCCAGCGCCCAGATGAGCGCCCTCTTGTCGGGGAAGAACTGGTAGAGCGAGCCGATCGACACGCCGGCCCTCTCGGCCACCTCGCCCATGCGCATGGCGTCGCTGCCTTGCTCGGCGATCAGCGCCGAGGCGGCGGCCAGCATCCGCTCGACCCGCTCGCGGCTGCGCTGCTGGCTCGGCGCCCGGCGCGGCGATGCGGCCTGCTCATTGCGGGAACCCGGTGCAGCGGTGCCTTCCATGACTGTCTCCAAAAAAATGGCTTGACTGACAAAATACGAGGGTTTATCACGTTTTGCAAATGTGAGGATCGCTCACATTTTCTAAACGCCACGCCAATCAAATTGCTCGAACCCCGAAACCGGAGCAACTGACATGATCATGAAACTGCTTCCCACCCTCACCTTCGTCGCTGCCATTGGCTCAGGCGTTGTCGGCGGCGTTTTCTTCGCCTTCTCCAACTTTATCATGCCGGCGCTCGCCCGCTTGCCTGCCGCAGGCGGCATCGCCGCCATGAATTCGATCAACATCACCGTGATCACGCCGGCATTCATGACCGCACTTTTCGGCACCGGGCTGGTCTGTCTTGTCCTCGCCGCCGGCGCTCTTATCGGCTGGAGCCAACCGGGTTCGTTCTGGCTTCTCGCCGGCGCCCTGATCTATGTCGTCGGCAATCCGATCGTGACGATGATGTTCAACGTGCCGCTCAACAACGCCCTGGCTGCGGTCGATCCGGCAAGCGCCAACGGCGCCGCCGTGTGGGCCACCTATCTCAAGGACTGGGTGATGTGGAACCATGTCCGCACCATCACCGCCATCGTGGCGCTGGGCTGCCTCATCTTCGCATGGCGGTGAATGCAGGACGGAAGCGTAAAAGGCCTTCAGGCAGGATCTTTTGGCTTATGGCCCTTGCGATCGGCATGGCCGAGATCGCGATCCGGATCGATGACGTCGCGAACCAGCTGCTTGAGCTTTGCGGCGTCGGGAAAACCGCCGTCACGCTTGCGGTCCCAGACCAGCGTGTCATTGCAGGAAATGGTGAAGATGCCGCCGGTGCCGGGCACCAGCGTCACCTCGCCGAGATCGGTACCGAAGGTGGACAGCAGCTCCTGCGCCATCCAGCCGGCCCTGAGCAGCCACAGGCACTGGGTGCAATAGGTGATGCGGACGGTGGGCAGCGCGTGTTGGATCATGCCGCGCTGAGCTTTGCCAAGGTCTCCTCGTCGACCTCGAAATTGGCGTAGACGCTCTGCACGTCGTCGTCGTCCTCGAGCGTCGCAACCAGCTTCATCAGCGATTGTGCCCGCTCCTCGTCGACCGCGATATTGGTCTGCGGCTTCCAGATCGGCTTCACCGATTCAGCCTCGCCGAGCGCGCCTTCCAGCGCCTTCGACACTTCGCCGAGATTCTCGAAAGCGCAGTAGATCGTGTGGCCGTCCTCGTCCGACTGGACGTCGTCGGCGCCGGCCTCGATCGCCGCGTCCATCACCTTCTCGGCGCTGCCGGCCGATGCCGGATAGTAGATCTCGCCGACGCGGTCCCACATGAACGATACCGAGCCGGTCTCGCCCATCGCCCCGCCGGCCTTGGTGAAGGCGGCGCGCACATTCGACGCCGAGCGGTTGCGGTTGTCGGTCAGCGCCTCGACGATCAGCGCGACGCCGCCTGGCCCGTAACCCTCGTAGCGCACGGCTTCGTAGGTCTCGGCATCGCCCATCGACGCCTTGTTGATGGCGCGCTGGATATTGTCCTTCGGCATCGACACCGCCTTGGCGTTCTGCACCGCAAGGCGCAGGCGCGGGTTCATCGATGGATCGGGCGTGCCGCTCTTGGCGGCGACGGTGATTTCGCGCGCCAGCTTGGAAAACATTTTCGACCGCACCGCATCCTGGCGGCCCTTGCGGTGCATGATGTTCTTGAACTGTGAATGGCCAGCCATGGCACCCCTGTCATCTTCTCGGCTAGAGCATCTGCCGCCTGGTGAACCACCCGGCATCTTGCAAAATGCTCGAATTCAAAATTTCAGAACGTCCTGCTGCGTCCCTGACGGACGGACGGCGCTCGCTGTCGGAATGGCCGGCTTATAGATAAATCGGCTCAATTCGTCCAGCCGCGCCATTGCTGCCGGCACGCAAGGGTTTCAAGATCCGAAAATCGGCAGGCTTCGGCAAACCTTTCATCCCTCAAGATCGGATTTCAGCCGGTCGAGGATGCTGATCGCGTGCGTGGCATATTGACTGATCCAGCGGTCGTGGATGTGCTTGATCGGCAGCGCGTTGAGATGGTTCCAGCGTTCGCGCCCCTCGCGCCGCGCCACGACCAGGTCGGCCTCCTCCAGCACCTTCAGGTGCAGCATGACCGTGCAGCGGTCCATGTCTGGGAAGGCATCGCACAACATGCCGGTGGTCTGCGGCGCATCCTTCAGCCGGTCCAGCAACGCACGCCGGCGCGGATGCGCCAGCGCCTTGAAAACATTGTCGTCTCGCGATTGGCTTGACATGTTATGTTTCTATAACATATCCTTGAGCCATTCAAGTAAGGATCTGTGGATATGTCTCTTGGATTCAGGGTTTCTGGCCGCATCGGCAAACCCGTCGCCGAAGTCTTCGATGCGGTCGTCAATCCGAAGAAACTTAGCGGCTACTTCACCACGATCGGCGGCGCCAGCGCACTGCTGGTGGCGGGCGCCACCGTCATCTGGTGGGGCAAGGTTCCCGTCGAGGTCGACGAGGTGAAGAAAGACAGCCGCATCGTGCTGCGCTGGGACGCCACCGACGCCGACGGCAAGCCAGCCTACAAGACCCGCATCGAGATGAATTTCGAGCCGCTCGACGATGGCGGCACCTTCGTCACCATCGCCGAAACCGGCTGGCACGAGGACGCGGTCGGCCTGAAGAAATCCTACCTCAATTGCGAGGGCTGGTCGCAGATGCTGGCCTGCATGAAGGCCTATGTCGAATACGGCATCAATCTGCGCGACGGCTATTACCGCAGCGAGATGAAGGGCGAGCCGGCCAACGAGAACAACATCTGAGAGCAAATGGAGTAAGAATGACCGCGAAGATCACCGGCGGCATCAACATCGCGATGAAGGTCCCGCCGCATCAATACCAGGCAACGATCGCCTTCTATCGCGACGTCATCGGCCTGAAGCCATTCACGGCCAAACCGCCGGCCGCCGGCTTCGAACTCGGTCCCAATCGGCTGTGGATCGACGAGGCGCCGATGATGAGCCAGGCCGAGATCTGGCTGGAACTGTTCACCGATGATTTTCCGGCCGCTGCGGAGCATCTCGCCAAGGCCGGTGTCGTGCGCTGCGACGCCATCGAGGCATTCGGTGAAGGCTTTCGCGGCGGCTGGATCACCAACCCGGCCGACATCATTCACCTGGTGCGCGAACCCGATGCCTGGTGAACAGGCGACGCCGTGGAAAGGAGGACGAAATGGAAATCCGCGAAACACCGACCGCCGAAGCCGGCATGCTGATAAGGAGGCCGGTCGCCGACGTATTCGAAGCCTTCGTCGATCCGGCGATCACGACGAAGTTCTGGTTCACCCATGGCAGCGACAGGTTGGACAGCGGCAAGGAAATCAGTTGGGAATGGCGCATGTATGGCGTCTCGACGACGGTCAATGTCAGTGAGATCGTCGATAACAAGAAGATCGTCATGCAATGGAGCGATCCGCCGACCACCGTAGTGTGGACTTTCGCCGAGATGCCGGGCGGCACGACCTTTGTCGAGGTCCGCAATTTCGGCTTTGTCGGCAGCCCCGATGAGCAGGTCAAGCAGGCGATCGGCTCGACCGGCGGTTTTGCGCTGGTGCTCGCCGGCGCCAAGGCGTGGCTGGAGCAAGGCGTGATGCTCGGCCTGATCGGCGACCGCCATCCGAAGGGTGTGCCGGGGAATTAGGTCAGCCGCGGTGGGCCATCCTCAGTGCCCGCCGCCTTTTGCCTTCTTCCGCCGCCGCGCCAGCATGTTGAGCCCTTCGACCAGTGCCGAAAAGCCCATGGCGGCGTAGATGTAGCCTTTCGGCACGTGGTAACCCATGCCGTCGGCGATCAGCGTCATGCCGATCATCAGCAGGAAGCCGAGGGCCAGCATGACGATGCTGGGGTTCCTGGCGATAAAGTCGGACAGCGGCCCGGCCGCCAGCATCATCACGCTCACCGCCACGATCACCGCGATGTACATGATCGCGATTTCGTCGGTCATGCCGACGGCGGTGATGATCGAGTCGATCGAGAAGACGAGGTCGAGCAGCAATATCTGGAAAATCGCGCCGGCCAGCGAAAGCTGCAGCGTCTCGCCCATCATGGTGTCCTGGTGATCATCGAGATCGACCGTGTGGTGGATTTCCTTGGTCGCCTTCCAGACGAGAAACAGGCCGCCGGCGATCAGGATCAGGTCGCGCCATGAAAAGCCGTGGCCGAAGGCGGTGAATATCGGCGTCGTCAGTTGGACGATGATCGAGATGGTGGCCAGCAGGATCAGCCGCATCACCAGCGCGGCGGATATGCCGAGCCGCCGGGCGCGGGCCCGCTGCGCTACCGGCAATTTGTTGGTCAAAATCGAGATGAAGATCAGATTGTCGATGCCGAGCACGACCTCCAGCACGATCAGCGTCAGCAGCGCGACCCATGCCGTCGGGTCGGAGACAAAGGCGAAATGCGGCGCCAGGAATTCGACTAGCTGCATGGAGGTCGTCCCCTCTACGATCTAGAGCAGTTTCGCCGGCAATTGGGTATTGCAAGCGTCTATATCAATGTCACGACCAGAAGGATGGAGCCGTTTCCTCCAGCCGCGGGCCGCGGCGAAACGGCGCGATCCGTTCGGTCAGGCCGCTACGGTCGGAAATGTCGACGCCGACGCCGCACAATGTCGCCGGTCCGGTCGACGCCTCGAAGCGGCCTTTCGGCACCTTGGACAAGAACCGGTTGAGCGGCTCCTCCTTGTCCATGCCGAGCGAGGAATCGTAATCGCCGCACATGCCGGCATCGGAAATATAACCGGTGCCGCCATTGAGGATCTGGTGATCGCCGGTCGGCTGATGCGTATGGGTGCCGACAACAAGGCTGGCACGGCCGTCGACGAAATGGGCGAAGCACATTTTTTCCGAGGTCGCCTCGGCATGGAAATCGATGACGATCGCATCGGCCTGCTCGCCAAGCGGACAAGCGGCAAGTTCGCGCTCGCCGGCCTGGAACGGATCGTCGAGCTCGGGATGCATGAACACCCGACCCATGATGTTGGCGACCAGCACGCGCGCACCGTTCCTGGCGATGTAGACGCCTGAGCCGCGCCCCGGCGTACCCTTGGGGAAATTGGACGGACGCAGGAAGCGCTCTTCGCGCGGCGCGAAAATCAGCGCATCGCGCTGGTCCCAGACATGGTTGCCGGTGGTGACGACATCGGCGCCGGCCGAGATCGTCTCGCGAAAAATCTCCTCGGTGATGCCGAAGCCTCCGGCGGCGTTCTCGCCATTGACGATGACGAAGTCGAGTTTGAAATCCGAGATCAGGCCGGGCAGTTGTTCCCACACCGCCGTACGTCCTGTCTTGCCGACCATGTCGCCGAGAAAGAGAAGTCTCATATAAGCGTGATCCCGAACCGAAGGTCAGCGAAGCAAAAAGCTGCATGACTTTCGAAAAAGACCATGCGTCCCGGAACTTATCTACAATTTCGGCTCGAACCGGCGCAACCCGCTCTCGGTGAGTATTTCCGGAATGATCACGTCATGCGGCTCGTCCGGCACCAGGGCCACCTCCTGGCAGTCGAAGGCAATGCCGATCAGCCGCGGCTGCTGTCCCTTGTCGGCCAGCCGCACGATCGCCCGGTCGTAATAGCCGGCGCCGTAACCGATGCGGTGGCCGCGCGCATCGAAGGCGGCAAGCGGCACCAGCATCATTTGGGGATCGAGCACCTCGGCTTCCTCATGCGGCCCGACGGTGCCGAAGCCCATGTCGATCATCGGCGCGCCGCGCACCAGTTCCCGAAAAACGATGGTGGTCTTGTCGAGGATGGCCGGCAGGCAGAGCCTTGCCCCCTTTTCGCGCAAGGCAAACATCAGCGGCCGGACGTCGACTTCCGAGCGCATCGGCCAGAAGCCTGAGACAATCTGGCCCGGCTCGACCGTGATCCGGTCGCGCGCCGTCTCGGCCATTTCGAGTGCTGCCTCCACCCGCCAGAAAGGATCGAGCGCATCGCGGCGCCCGAGGGCTTGGTTGCGGAGATTTTTTTTCAGGTCTTTTGGGGATGTCATGCGCCGACGTTAGAAAAGGTCAGATTTGGATGGAGTTTTACGAGCGACGTTTTGGAGGAGCGGGGCGAACTTTTCGTTCGTGAGAGCACCGCACAAAGCGGCGCGACGACAAGATCCGCCAGACATGGCCTTTTCGATAGGTGACGATCCACACAACCGGTGGAGAGAGCGATCCCGGGAACCTACAAAGTAGGTGGGCGCCGTATGAGAAAACCCACGGGTCTTCCCAGGGACAGCTCCCTAGGGATCATTAAGGCCCCGGGGAAAATGTTCTCCTGCCGGGAAGCGCAGACCGTCTCCGCCAATATAGGCAGACGGCAGACCAAGCGCCAGAGAGACGACATGTTTCGAGTCTTAAATCGACGCGGAACCGCTCGACGAGGGTCGCGCCGGCAAGATCCGCGCTTTGCCAGCAGCGCCTTGCACAGCGAAGGCCGCGTCCTTAGGGTCGCGCGATGAACCCGGTAGCAAAAATGCGTTTCGAAGGCACGGCAGCCTATGTTGCCGACAAGGATCTGATGGTGGCGGTCAACGCGGCGATCGCGCTGGAGCGGCCGTTGCTGGTCAAGGGCGAGCCCAGTACCGGCAAGACCGAACTTGCCCGCCAGGTGGCGGCGGCACTCGGCCTGGATCTGATCGAATGGCACGTCAAATCGACCACGCGGGCGCAGCAGGGCCTCTATGAATATGATGCCGTCTCGCGGCTGCGCGACAGCCAGCTCGGCGACGAGCGCTTCAACGACATCCGCAATTACATCAAGCGCGGCAAGCTGTGGGACGTCTTTGCTGCCGGCAAGAAAGTCGTGCTTCTGATCGGCGAGATCGACAAGGCCGATATCGAGTTCCCCAACGATCTGTTGCAGGAACTGGATCGGATGGAGTTCTTCGTCTACGAGACCGGCGAGACCATCCGTGCCACCGTCCGGCCGATCGTCATCATCACCTCCAACAACGAAAAAGAGCTGCCGGACGCCTTCCTGCGCCGCTGCTTCTTCCACTACATCCGCTTTCCCGACGTCGAGACGCTGCACAAAATCGTCGACGTGCACTATCCCGGCATCAAGCAGAACCTGGTGCGCGCCGCACTCACGCAATTCTATGAAATCCGTGACGTGCCGGGCCTCAAGAAGAAGCCGTCGACCTCCGAGGCACTCGACTGGATCCGCCTGCTGGTCGCCGACGACATCGCGCCCGAGGACCTGCGCGCCGAGCCGACGAACGCGCTGCCCAAGCTGCACGGCGCCTTGCTGAAGAACGAACAGGACGTGCATCTGTTCGAGCGCCTGGCCTTCATGGCGAGACGGCAGGGGTGAGGGGCGGTCGGCCGGAAGCCCACGAAGTCACCGGACAGCGCTTTCCCGGTGCTGGACCGTTGCCTCTAGCCGGGCACGGAGGCAGCTTCGGGTTGCCGACTTCAGAGGGAAACGAAATGACCGAGATCACCGTCCGCCCATTGGCGCAATCCGACCATGCCGATTGGCGGCGTCTGTGGACCGCCTATCTCACCTTCTACGAAACCAAGCTGCCGGAAGAGGTTTACGCCGTCACCTGGAAGCGGCTGTTCACGGCGGGCGAGTTCGAGCCGAAGGGTTTCATCGCCGCCCTCGACGGCAAGGCCGTCGGCCTGACGCACTATCTCTACCATCGCTCCTGCTGGTCGCAGATGAACAACTGTTACCTGCAGGACCTGTTCGCCGACCCCGATGTGCGCGGCAAGGGCGTCGGCGCCGCCCTGATCGAAGCGGTCAAGCAGGAAGCCGGCAAGATCGGCGTCAAGAACGTCTACTGGATGACCCACGAGACCAACACCACCGCACGCAAGCTCTACGACCACGTGGCGCGCAGGACCGGCTTCATCGAGTATGATCTGCTGTGATGAGAGCGGTTGAAATACCTGAGGACGAGCTGAATGATCTGCTATTTCGGAATTCTGGATAGCGCCAATGACGTCTGGGGAGTGCGGGTGCCCGATCTTCCCGGCTGCCACGGCGGCGGCGCAAGCCCCGAGGAAGCAATCGCCGACGCGACGTCCGCCACGCGCGAATGGGTCGAAGCACGTGTTGCAAAGCACTTACCCATGCCCAACCCAAGTACGGTAGCGGATTTGCTGCGATCCGGCGAAATCGACAGTTCCGGGGGTGAATCCGCCGTGATTGTGAGGCACAGATAGCAATTGTTCATCCCCTTCTTCCTCGAACTGAAGGCAGCGCGGGTTCCGGTCTCGCTCCGCGAATATCTGTCGCTGCTGGAGGGGTTGGAAGCCGGGCTGGTCGACTATGATGTCGAGGGCTTTTACTATCTCGCCCGCGCCGCTCTGGTGAAGGACGAGCGCCACATCGACCGCTTCGACCAGGTCTTTTCGCACATCTTCAAAGGTGTCGAGGCGCTGGCCGGCGAAAACGCGGTCGATGTCGCAAACATCCCGGAGGAATGGCTGCGGAGGCTCGCCGAAAAGCACCTGACCGACGAGGAGAAGAAGCTGATCGAGGCGCTGGGCGGCTTCGGAAAGCTGATGGAGACGCTGAAGAAGCGGTTGGAGGAGCAAAAGGGCCGGCATCAGGGCGGTTCGAAATGGATCGGCACCGGCGGCACCTCGCCCTTCGGCGCCTATGGCTACAATCCCGAAGGCGTGCGCATCGGCCAGCACGAGAGCCGCAACCGCCGCGCGGTAAAAATCTGGGACAGGCGCGAGTTCAGGAATTTCGACGATGCCGTCGAACTCGGCACCCGCAACATCAAGGTCGCGCTGAAGCGCTTGCGCCGCTGGATGCGCGAAGGCGCCGAAGAGGAGTTCGACCTGCCCGGCACCATCCACGCCACCGCCGAGCACGGTTATCTTGACGTTAAGACACAACCCGAACGTCGCAATGCCGTGAAGCTGCTGATGTTCTTCGATGTCGGCGGCTCGATGGACGACCATGTCAGGAGCGTCGAGGAGCTGTTTTCGGCCGCCCGCGCCGAGTTCCGCCAGCTCGAATATTTCTATTTCCACAACTGCCTCTACGAAGGCGTGTGGAAGGACAATCGCCGCCGCCATGCCGAGGTGACTCCGACCTTCGATCTCCTCCATAAATATGGCCCCGACTACAAGGTGATCGTCGTCGGCGACGCCTCGATGAGCCCCTATGAGATCGCCCAGCCCGGCGGCTCGGTCGAGCATTGGAACAAGGAGGCCGGTGCCGTCTGGCTCGGCAGGCTGCTGCAGCAATGGCCGAACGCCATTTGGCTCAATCCGGAAGACGCGAAGAACTGGGGCTATACCCATTCGATTGCCATGATCCGCGATATCTTTGGCGGCCGCATGTTTCCGCTGACGCTCGCTGGCCTCGAAGCCGCGACGAAGCAACTTTCAAGGAAGCACTGAATGGATCCACGCAAAACAGGACGGTCGACCTGTTTCCTTTGCCTGCAATGCGGTGTCCAGTTCGCGGCGACAGCGACGCCGCCGCGACATTGCCCGATCTGCGAGGACGAGCGGCAATATGTGCGCTGGGAGGGCCAGGCCTGGACCACGCCGGAAGAGCTCGCCGCCGGGCATCGGGTCGTGATCAAGGATGATGCCGGCGTGCTCGCCTTCGGCATCGAGCCGCGCTTCGCTATCGGCCAGCGCGCATTGCTGGCGCAAACGCCGCACGGCAATGTGCTGTGGGACTGCATCTCGATGGTCAGCGACGAGGCGGTGGCGGAGATCAACCGCCGGGGCGGCCTGGCCGCCATCGCCATTTCGCACTGCCATTATTATTCGGCAATGGTCGAATGGAGCGCGGCGTTTGGCGGCGTGCCGATTTATCTGCACGCCGATGATCGTCAGTGGATCATGCGGCCGCATCCGGCAATCATCAGTTGGGAAGGCGAGATGCGCGCCATAAACCCGTCGCTGACGCTCATCCGCTGCGGCGGCCACTTTGCCGGTGGCCAGGTGCTGCACTGGAAGCGCGACGGCGGCAATGCCATCCTGGCCGGCGACATCCTGCAGGTGACGCCGACCCGCCGTCATGTCAGCTTCATGTACAGCTATCCGAACTATATCCCGCTCAACGCGACGAAGGTGCACGGCATCAAGGCCGCGCTGGAGCCTTTCGCGTTCGACCATATCTACGGCGCATGGTGGAACCAGAACGTCATCGGAGATGGAAAGGCGGCATTTTCAGCATCGGTTGCGCGCTATCTCGCGGCCATCGCCTGAGGAATTCTTTGCAACAGGGTTGGAAATACGGGCAAACGCCGTAACAAATGCCTATTTCAGGCGAAGTTGGGAAGGCAACCCAAATAGCGAGATAAGCTAAGAGGAAAAAATGGACAGCCACACCTACCCCGTTACCCGCACCGATGCCGAATGGCGCGCCCGGCTGACGCCCGAGCAATATGCGGTGATGCGCAACCACGGCACCGAGCGGCCGGGAAGCTGCGCCCTGCTGCACGAGAAGCGCGCCGGCACCTTCTCCTGCGTCGGCTGCGACCAGCCCTTGTTTGAATCCAAGCTGAAATTCGAGAGCGGCACCGGTTGGCCGAGCTTCAACGATCCGGTGCCGGGCTCGGTCGAGACCACCGTCGACCGCAGCTACGGCATGGTCCGTACCGAGTGCCATTGCGCCCGCTGCGGCAGCCATCTCGGCCATGTCTTCGACGACGGCCCGCCGCCGACCGGCCTGCGCTATTGCATCAACGGCGTGGCGCTCAAATTCGAGCCGGCCGCCTGATCGTCAGGCCACGACCACCAGGATCAGCCAAAACGTGGCGCCAAGCGTCATCAGCGAGGCCATGACGCCACTCGATTTTCCGGCAGTTCGCCAAACGGCAAAGGTCAGGAAGATATTGTAGGGCACCGGCGCGAAATGCACCGCCAGGACGAGCGCAAGCGGCAGCTTCAGCCCGAGCAGAATGAGTGCCGCCACCGACGACGCGACGTTGATCGCTGTGCCGACAACGACCAGGTCGCGCCAGAACAGCCGATCGAGCGGCACGCCGCCGAACCAGCGTGAGCGGAAGAAGGCGGCAATGCGCGACATGATCGTCATCGATCCACCGGCTCCCTCGCTGCTCACCAGAGCAACCCTTCCACAAGGATTGCGTCTGGAAACCCTGCTTTATTCCTGACCCAGAACTTCGGCAATCGCGCGCTCGAAACGTGAGGCTTCCGTCACCAGCCAGTCGGTCATCGCCGGCCAATTGTCCTCGGCAAAACAATTCACCCGCCACATCGAATTGATGCCGAGGCCGTCGCAACTTTGTTCTGGCCTGAGCTTCAGCCTGTCTTCGATGGCCGGCTGGAACGGCTTCAACCGCGACCAGGCTTGCGTGGCACCGAACTTCTCGTTGCGGCCGAAGAAGACGCCGACATGATTCTGCGCAGGCGCGACATACATGGAAAGGACCAATGCGAAATCGGGCAGCCCACGCTGCCAGAACCACGGTCCGCGCCTCGCCAGCAGAGCCCTTTCATCCGGATGCCGTTCCGCGAACAGCGTCCAGAAGCTGCGTTGGCGGAATTCAGAGGCGCGGCGGGCGCCAAAATCGAATTCGCTCATGGCTGGAATCCATGGTCAGAACCGCTTCTCCCGCGATCGTCTCCGGCGCCGAGGCCGGCCTTTACACCATGCCGAGCGCAGCCTTGTACAGATCGAGGATGGATTCCTCTTCCTGCCGCTCGGCCTGGTCCTTCTTGCGCAGCCGGATAATCGACCGCATCGCCTTGGTGTCGAAGCCGGTGCCCTTGGCCTCTGCGAACACTTCCTTGATGTCGTCGGCAATCGTCTTTTTCTCTTCCTCGAGCCGCTCGATGCGTTCGATGAAGGCGCGCAGCTGGCCGGCGGCAACAGTCTGGCTGGTCTCGATGATGTCGTCGGCCATAGTCTTCTCTCCGCGTCGTTTTCTCACCGCGACTCGGGGTGACCCGAGCGGCGAATTGCAGCGGTTCGATGCCCGACCGGGCGCGGCGGGTCAAGGTGCTATCGATGCGGCATGAAGGGTTGCTGCCAGGCGCCGACAAGGCTGTCTGATGCCGGCCTATTTCACCCGAACGCGATCAGCAGATCCTTGGCATCGATCTGGTCGCCGGCCTTGACCAGCACCTCGGCTATGGTGCCGTCGCGTTCGGCATGCAGCGCCGTTTCCATCTTCATCGCTTCGATCGACAGCAGCACGTCACCCGCCTTCACCGGCTGGCCGGCAGCCACCGAAAGCGCCGAGACGACGCCAGGCATCGGCGCGCCGACATGCGCCTCATTGCCCGGCTCCGCCTTGCGCCGTGCCTTGGCGGCGGAGGCGCCATGCGCCCGGTCCGGCACCTTCACCCGGCGCGGCTGCCCGTTGAGCTCGAAGAACACGGTGACCATGCCCTTTTCGTCGACATCGCCCATGGCAAGGCAGCGCACCACCAGCGTCTTGCCTTTTTCGATGTCGACGAAAATCTCGTCTTCCGGCTTCATGCCGTAGAAATAGGTCGGCGTCGGCAGCACGCTGACCGGCCCGTAGGTCTCCTGCGCGGCGGCAAAATCGGAAAACACCTTCGGATACATCAGCCACGACGCGAACTCGAACTCACTGAGCTTGCGCTCGAGCTTTTCCTCGACCTCCGTGCGACTGGCCTTGAGGTCCGCCGGTTTGAGCAGCGAACCCGGCCGCACCGTGATCGGCTTTTCGCCCTTCAGCACCTTCTTCTGCAATGGCTTTGGCCAGCCGCCCGGCGACTGGCCGAGATCGCCGCGCAACATCGACACCACCGAATCCGGGAAGGCGATGTCCCTCGCCGGATTCTCGACGTCGGCGACGGTCAGGTCCTGGCTCACCATCATCAGCGCCATGTCGCCGACGACCTTGGACGACGGCGTCACCTTGACGATGTCGCCGAACATCAGATTGACGTCGTGATAGGTCTGCGCCACTTCGTGCCAGCGTGTCTCCAGCCCGAGCGAGCGCGCCTGTTCCTTGAGGTTGGTGAACTGACCGCCCGGCATTTCGTGCAGATAGACCTCCGATGCCGGCCCCTTCAGGTCGCTTTCGAAGGCTGAATACTGGTTGCGCACCGCCTCCCAGTAGAACGAGATGTTCCTGATCCACTGCGGGTCGAGGCCTGGATCGCGCTCGGTGCCCTTCAGCGCCTCCACGATCGAACCGAGGCACGGCTGCGAGGTGTTGCCGGACAGCGAATCCATCGCCGCGTCGATGGCGTCGACGCCGCTCTCCACCGCCGCCAGCACGGTTGCCGCCGACAGGCCGGATGTGTCGTGGGTGTGGAAGTGGATCGGCAGGTCCGTCGCCTCGCGCAGTGCCTTGAACAGCACGCGGGCAGCGCTCGGCTTTAGAAGCCCAGCCATGTCCTTGACGGCGATGATATGGGCGCCTGCCGCCTGCAATTCCCTGGCCAGGCCGACATAGTATTTCAGATCGTATTTGGCCCGCGCCGGATCGAGTATGTCGCCGGTATAACAGATCGCCGCTTCGATCAGTCTGCCCTCGGCGCCGACCGCATCCATGGCCACGCGCATGTTCTCGACCCAGTTCAGGCAGTCGAAGACCCGGAACAGGTCGATGCCGCCGGCAGCGGCCTGGCGGACGAAATGCTGGACGACATTGTCGGGATAGTTGGTATAGCCAACGCCGTTGGCACCGCGCAGGAGCATCTGCAGCACAAGGTTGGGTGCTGCCTCGCGCACCAGCGACAGCCGCTCCCATGGGTCTTCGGTGAGAAAGCGCATGGCGACGTCGAATGTGGCGCCGCCCCAGCATTCGAGCGACAGAAGCTGCGGCAGAGCGCGCGCATAGGTGCCGGCAATTCCGGCGATGTCATAGGTGCGCATACGCGTCGCGAGCAAGGATTGATGCCCGTCGCGCATTGTCGTGTCGGTGACCAGCACCTCTTTTTGTTCGCGCATCCACGCGGCGAATTTTTCCGGCCCGAGCACGTCGAGCTTCTGCTTGCTGCCTTGAGGCACATTGCCGTTGAGATATGGCACCACCGGTGGCGCCGCATCGGCCTTTGGCTGCGGCCGGCCGCGCGTCTCGGGATGACCATTGACCGAAACGTCGGCAAGGTAGTTGAGCAGCTTGGTCGCGCGGTCCTGCCGCTTCACACTGGCGAACAGTTCCGGCGTCGTGTCGATGAACTTGGTGGTGTAGGAATTGTCGGCGAAGCTCGAGTGATTGATGATCGCCTCGAGGAACGTGAGGTTGGTCGCCACGCCGCGGATGCGGAACTCGCGCAGCGCCCGGTTCATGCGGGCAATGGTCTCGGCCGGCGTCGGCGCCCATGCCGTCACCTTCTCCAGCAGCGGGTCGTAGAAGCGGGTGATGACCGCGCCCGAATAAGCGGTGCCGCCGTCGAGGCGGATGCCGAAGCCGGTGGCGCCGCGATAGGCGGTGATGCGGCCATAGTCCGGGATGAAATTATGCTCGGGATCTTCGGTAGTGATGCGGCACTGCAGCGCGTGGCCGTTCAGCCTGATGTCCTTTTGCGCCGGCACGCCCGATTCCGCCGTGCCGATGGCAAAGCCGTCGAGGATGTGGATCTGCGCCTTGACGATGTCGATGCCGGTCACCTGTTCGGTGACGGTGTGCTCGACCTGGATGCGCGGATTGACCTCGATGAAATAGAATTTTTCGGTATCGGCATCCTGCAGGAACTCGACTGTGCCGGCGCCGATATAGCTGGTCTCGCGCGCGATCCTCAGCGCGTAGCCGCAAAGCTCCTCGCGCTGTGACATTTCGAGGTAGGGCGCCGGCGCCCGCTCGACCACTTTCTGGTTGCGGCGCTGGATCGAACAATCGCGCTCGAACAGGTGCACGGCGTTGCCATGTGTGTCGCCCAGCACCTGCACCTCGACATGGCGCGCGCGCTCGATCAGCTTTTCGAGATAGACTTCGTCCTTGCCGAAAGCCGCCTTCGCCTCACGCTTGCCTTCCATCACCTCGCGCGCGAGATCGGCCTCGGAGCGGATGGCGCGCATGCCGCGGCCGCCGCCGCCCCAGGACGCCTTGAGCATCACGGGGTAGCCGATCGTCTTGGCGAGTTCCTTTACCGCCGCCATGTCGTCCGGCAAGGGATCGGTAGCGGGAATTACCGGCACACCGACTTCGATTGCGAGATTGCGGGCGGCGACCTTGTTGCCCAGTCTGCGCATCGTATCCGGCTTTGGCCCGATGAAGATGATGCCGGCCTTGGCGCAGGCTTCGGCGAATTCCGGGCTTTCCGACAGCAGGCCGTACCCTGGATGGATGGCATCGGCGCCCGATAGCCTGGCGACGCGGATAACCTCCTCGATCGACAGATAGCTTTCGATCGGCCCCATATCCCTGGCCAAATGCGGCCCGCGCCCGACCTGGTAGCTTTCGTCGGCCTTGAAGCGATGCAGGGAGTATTTGTCCTCCTCTGCCCAGATCGCCACGGTTTTGAGGCCGAGCTCGTTTGCCGCGCGGAAGACGCGGATGGCTATTTCGGAGCGGTTGGCGACAAGGATCTTCGAGATTGCCAAGGACAGGGCTCCGGACGCGGGGAAGGAACTGCCGGACATGATTAGCGCGAAAATGCTGCAGTGCAAACAAAATCGAAAAGAGGATTAAACCGATTTAATTTGATCTATCGCGCTGACACATTGCGTGTCGATCCGAAGAACGCCTGGGCAGTTCCGATCCAGGCTTTCGGGAACTCTCATAAAAAATGCCCGGCGCGAGGCGCCGGGCATTCTCATGTAGCAACGTCCGGTTATTTGCCGGGTGCGTTCTCGACATAGGTGTACTTGCCGTCGTCACCCTTCTTCCAGGTGTACATGACGTAGTCAGGACGGGTGATATCGCCCTTCGCGTCGTAGCCGATCTCGCCGATCGCGGTCTTCCAGGGGCCGGCCGACTTGATGGTCTCGGCTACCTTCTGAGCGTCATCGGCTGAACCGGTCTTGGTGATGGCGGCCGCGATGATTTCCATCGCTGCGTAGGAATAGAGGGTATAGGCCTCAGGCTCGAAGCCGGCCGCACGGAACTTCTCGACGAGTTCCTTGGCGTTCGGATTCTTGCGCGGATCCGGAGCGAACGTCATCAGCGTGCCCTCGACGGCGTCGCCGGCGATGGAGGCCAATTCGTTCGACACGATGCCGTCGCCGGACATGAAGGTTGCCTTGAGGCCCTGGTCAGCGAGCTGGCGTATGATCAGGCCGGCTTCGGTGTGCAGGCCGCCATAGTAGACGACGGTGACGCCCGCGTCCTTCATCTTGGCGATGAGGGCCGAGAAATCCTTGTCGCCGACGTTGATGCCTTCATACATGGCCTCAGTCACGCCGTTGGCTGCGAGCGCCTTCTTGGTTTCGTCGGCGAGGCCCTGGCCATAAGGCGTCTTGTCATGGATGACAGCGATCTTGGCATCCTTGAAGTTCGCGGCGAGATAGTCGCCAGCGACCTTGCCCTGCTGATCGTCGCGTCCGCAGGTGCGGAAGGTGTTCCACATGCCACGTTCCGTCAACTTCGGATTGGTCGCGGCCGGCGTGATCTCAAGGATGCCGTTCTCGGCGTAGACTTCCGACGCCGGGATCGAGACGCCGGAGTTGAAGTGGCCATCGACGTACTTGACGCCGTCGGCGACGAACTTGTTGGCGACCGAGATGCCTTGCTTGGGATCGGAGACGTCGTCGCCGACTTCAAGCTTGAGCTGCTGGCCAAGAACGCCGCCCGCCGCATTGATATCGGCGACTGCCTGTTCGGCACCCTTCTGAAGCTGGGCGCCGAACGCTGCGTTCGGGCCGGTGATCGGACCGGCAACGCCGATCAGGATGTCAGCCCACGCGTTGCCGCTGAACGCGATAAGCGCGGTCAGGGCGACGGCGGACAAAAGTGACTTTTTCATTGAAACGCTCCCATTTACCGAGTGGGCGTGGATGTTGCTTTCATGCGATGCCCACTCTTGCTCGCAGAAAGAGTACTTTGCCGATTTTCAGGCACTTGTCACGCCGATTCATCCCTGAAACGCCGTTAATGATAAATGTCAACCTTTTGGTTTCCAGCTCAAAAGAGAGGCTCTTTCGTAAAGCCAATTATACTGCGTTACCATCTGGTTGGTGCGCGTGTATTGGTAGCCGATGAAGCCCAAGATCATCAGCACAATGGTATCGACGATGTAGTAATGCAGCGAGAACATCGTTCCGCCGAACAGCGCGTGATGAATGAACCTTATGCCGATGCCGAGCCCCAGCATGAAGGCGAACAACTGGGCGAAGCTGCGCCACGTCTGCGCACACGCCTTGCCCGTCATCCACGCCGCCCAGCCGCCGAGCAGGCAGGTGACGAAGAAGAACTGCCAGATCGAGGGTTCCTCATAGAGAATGCCCTGCATGATTGATGTCTCCTGAAACTCAGTGATGGCCGCCTTCGAGATAGGCGGCGCGCACTTCCGGATTGGCGAGCAACTCCTTGCCGGTGCCGCTCATCGTCACATTGCCGTTGACCATGACATAGCCGCGCGTGGCGAGTTTCAGCGCGCCGAAGGCGTTCTGCTCGACCAGGAACACGGTCAGGCCTTGAGTCCGGTTCAACTCGCGGATTGCGTCGAATATCTGCTTGACGATCAGCGGCGCCAGGCCGAGCGACGGCTCGTCGAGCAGGAGCAGCTTCGGCCGTGCCATCAGCGCGCGCCCGATCGACAGCATCTGCTGCTCGCCGCCGGACAGCGTGCCGCCACGCTGGGCAATGCGTTCCTTCAGGCGTGGAAACAGCGTGAACACCTTCTCGACGTCCTCGTCATAATGCTCGAGGTTGTCGAGGCTGGCGCCCATTTGCAGGTTTTCCATCACCGTCATGCGCGGGAAAATGCGGCGCCCTTCCGGCGACTGGGCGATGCGCATGCGCGCGATCTCGTGGGTCGGCAGTTGGGTGATGTCGGTACCGGCGAATGTGATGGTACCCGCGCGGGCGCGGGGAGCACCGAAGATGGTCATCATCAGCGTCGACTTGCCGGCGCCGTTGGCACCGATCAGCGCTACGATCTCACCTTGCTTGACCGTGACATCGACGCCGTTCAGCGCCCTGATGTTGCCGTAGTAGGTCTGGACGCCCTTGATATCGAGCAGCGTTGTACCGGCCATCATTTACGCCCTCCGCGCCGATTGGAGACGCGCGGCTTCTTCGACTTCACCGGAGCCTTGGTGGCCGGCTTTGCTGCAGAGGATTTCGCGGCAGAAGATTTCGCCGTCGGTTTGGCTTTGGCCTGCGCTGCCGCCTTGCTTGCTGCGGCACTCGACCTCGCATCGAACTGCCCGGCTTTCGAGGCACCTTTCGACACGGTGACGCGCTCGCCCTCGCTGTGGCCGACCGTGTCGGCAACCGGTCCGGCGAGATACGAAGCCGATGTGCCTGGGCCGTGGGCGGCATCCGGGCCCGTATCCAATTGCTCGATGACATCTTCGTCGCCGACTTCGGTGAGCACCGTCTCGACCTCCTCGTCGTCGACGCCAAGATAAGCGGCGATGACGCGCGGATCGGTCCGCACCGATTGCGGGTTGCCGTCCGAGATTTTGCGCCCGTATTCGAGCACCACGACGTGATCGGAAATCTGCATCACCACCGCCATGTCGTGCTCGATCAAAAGGATCGACGTGCCGGTGTTGTCCTTGATGTCCATCAGCAGCGCATTGAGCCCCGCCGATTCTTTCGGATTGAGACCAGCGGCCGGCTCGTCGAGGCACAGAAGCTCAGGCCCGGTGCACATGGCGCGAGCGATTTCGAGCCGCCGCTGCGCGCCATAGGGCAGATCGCCGGCCGGATCGTCGGCGCGGTCGACAAGATCGGCCTTCTCCAGCCAGTGCTCGGCCAGTTCAACCGATTCCGCCGAGGCCTGTCTGTAGCCGCTGAAGCCGAACAGGCCGAGAATGGTGTAACCGGAGGCCTTCATCAGCTTGTTGTGCTGGGCGACGAGAAGGTTCTCCAGCAGCGTCATGCCCGAGAACAGGCGGATGTTCTGGAAGGTGCGCGCCACCTTGGCGCGCGCCGGGATCTCATGGTTGGGTAAGCGTTCGAGCAGGAACGTGGAGCCGTCGCGCCGGTTGAGCGTGATCATGCCTTCCGACGGCTTGTAGAAACCCGTGATGCAATTGAACACGGTGGTCTTGCCGGCGCCGTTCGGACCGATCAGTGCGGTGATCTCGCCGCGCTTGGCCTGGAAGGAAAGGTCGCCGATGGCGACGAGACCGCCGAACTTCATCGACAAATGCTCGACCTGCAGGATGGCATTGTTCACGGAGGGGCTCGCGTTCATCAGCCGTGTCCCTCCTTGGTGAAGGACCCAGACACCGCCCTGCGCACCTTGAGGAAAGCTGTCGGCTCGCGGCTGCCGACGAAGCCGCGCGGCTTCCACAGCATGACGATGACCATCGCCATACCGAACAGCAGCATGCGATACAGTTCCGGCGTGAAGCCGGACCCGAAACCGGGTATGACCGTAGTGTTGCCCCACCTGAGGCCGGTCTTGAGGAAATCCAGTTCGCGCAGGACTTCGGTGCCGCCGATCATCACCATGGCGGCGACGGCAATGCCGACCAGCGAGCCCATGCCGCCAAGCACGACGATGGCGAGGATGATCGCCGATTCCAGGAAGACGAAGGATTCCGGGCTGACGAAGCCTTGCCGCGCGGCAAAGAACGAGCCAGCGAAGCCGCCGAACATCGCGCCCGTGGCAAAGGCGGTGAGCTTGGTGGTGGTGGTGTTGATGCCGAGCGAACGGCAGGCGATCTCGTCCTCGCGCAGCGCTTCCCAGGCACGGCCGACCGGCATCCGCCTGAGCCTCACGGTGACGAAGGCCGTCAGCAGGCAGAGCCCGAGGATCAAATAGTAGAGGAATATCTTGTAGTAGGCACCCGATTGGGCGATGCCGAGCACCTTCGAGATGTAGTTCGGATCGGAGACGTTGAACGACATCAGGCCGAAGAAAGAGACCTTCGGGATGCCGGAAATCCCGGCCGAGCCGTTGGTCACCTCGCGCCAGTTGATGATCACCAGCCTTATGATTTCGCCGAAGGCGAGCGTCACGATCGCCAGATAGTCACCGCGCAAGCGCAGCACCGGGAAGCCTAGCATCACCCCCCAAAACGCAGCCATTAGGCCGGCGGCGGGCAGCAGGATCCAGAAGGAGAGGCCAAAATGCGTGCCGAGCAGCGCATAGGCGTAGGCACCGACGGCGTAGAAGGCGACATAGCCGAGATCGAGCAGGCCGGCCAAGCCGATAACGATATTCAGCCCCCAGGCCAGCATCACGTAGATCAGGATCTGGATGCCGTAATTGTCGACATATTTCAGCGAGCCCTGGAAACCGGCGGCCATCGACCCGGCATATAGCGCTAGCACCAACACCACCACGATCGGGTAGAGCGCCAGTGCAGTTATGCCCAATGCCGAGAAATGAGCATGAATGAAGGCCCGGAAATGATAAATCAGCCAGGCCAGCGCATAGATGATTGCAAGCGCCCGCACGAACCGCACGAAATCGGAAAGTTCCGGCCCTAAGGCCTCGGTCAGAAAGCCGCTGAGTGCGAGCAGAATAACGGCGACGGCGAGCGCCACGATGAACGCGGGAAAGCGGAAGAATCGCGAAGCCAGGCTGACCGGCAGCAGGCCGGTGGCGACGTCGACGATCTTCTGGTTCGCCAGGAAGGGTTGGCCATAGGCGACGTAAAGGAAGCGTCCGGCCATGGTGGCGATCACGACGCCGGCGAGCAAGCCCCAGCGCTGCACCAGGATCAGTTCGTTGGAGATGTTCTGGTCGGTCTTCAGGCCGATGAACAGCACGAACAGGCCAAGCGCGATGACGCCGGCATAGAGCGCTTCGCGAAAAGCGCGCTGGACCGGGGTGGCGACGACGGTGCTTTCCGGAGACACGGTAACCGCCATGATCTCAGACCTTTTCGACTTCTGGCCGGCCGAGAATGCCGGAAGGCAGGAAGATCAGCACGATCGCCAGGATGGAAAAGGCGGCGACGTCCTTGTAATCGATCGAGAAATAAGCCGACCACATGCTTTCGATGAAGCCAATCATCAGCCCGCCGAGCACGGCGCCGGGCAGTGAGCCGATGCCGCCGAGCACCGCGGCAGTAAATGCCTTCACACCGGGCGTAAAGCCGTCGGAAAACACCACCACACCGTAGTACATCAGGAACAACGTGCCGGCGACGGCGGCAAGGGCGGCGCCCATGATGAAGGTGATCGAGATGGTGCGGTCGACGTCGATGCCAAGCAGTGCGGCCATCTTGCGGTCCTGCTCGCAGGCGCGCTGCGCCCGGCCGAGCGAGGTCTTGTTGACCAGGTACCAGAACAGCGCCAGCAGGACTATGGTGACCAGGACGATGATGATCTGCTTTAGCGAGACGCTGATGCCTTCGATGTTGTAGACCTTGGACACCATTGGCGGGACCGGCTTGTTGCGCGGCCCTTGGGTCACCTGGACGAAATTGGACAGCGCAATCGACATGCCAATCGCGGTGATCAGCGGCGCCAGCCGGAATGAACCGCGCAAAGGCCGGTAGGCCACCTTCTCGATCGTCCAATTATACAGGCTGGTCAGCAGCATTGCGACGATCATCATGATCAGCAGCGCAACGACGATCGGCAGCGAATAGAACAACGCACCGAGGATAAGGAAAACGATGAGCGCGGTGAAAGCGCCGATCATGAAAATGTCGCCATGGGCGAAATTGATCATGCCGATGATGCCGTAGACCATCGTATAGCCGATCGCGATCAGCCCATAGATCGATCCCAGCGTCAGCCCATTGATAAGCTGCTGGACAAAATACTGCATGCTGTCGTGGCTCCCCTGGAATGTCGCCCATGCAGACGCATTCCTTTTCGTATTTCCCCTAGTCGTAAAGTTTCGAGCCCGGATTGCAACGTGATTTTTCGATCATTATGCGTGTTTTCGCCGCACGCCGTTCGATTGCCCGTTTTGTTCCCGTCCGCCCCCTGGACCATCGCGGACCCTACCATTGGCCTAACGCAATGTCTTTGACGATTCAATCGCAGCATGCGCTCCATTTCGAAGAAATCGCCGTCAAAATAAGTTGATGAGCGGGATCGTTGCGCCGTTGTCGTCAATCCGCTTGCGCTCTCTCTTTCCCTTGCATCAGTGTTTTTTCTATTTGACGACGAAGCCGTGCGCGAACGGGTCGCGGTCGTCGATGAAGATCGTGTTCAATCCGGTCATTCGTGCCCAGCCGCCGATCGAGGGAATGATTGCCGGCTTGCCGGCGACGGTGACCTCTTCCTCGACCCTGCCCTTGAACAGCGAACCAATGATCGATTCGTGGACGAAGTCGTCGCCAACCCCAAGCTTGCCCTTGGCGTGAAGCTGCGCCATACGCGCCGAGGTGCCGGTGCCGCAGGGCGACCGGTCGATTGCCTTGTCGCCGTAGAAGACGGCGTTGCGGGCATCGGCTTGCGGGTTGGTCGGCGCGCCGGTCCACAATATGTGCGACAGCGTATTGATGCCGGGATTCTCCGGATGCACGAAGGTATATTTTTCGTTGAGCCGCTGCCGCACCACCGGGCTCCAGGCGATCAGTTCGCCGGCCGAATGGTCGGCCATGTCGCGATAGGTCTTTTGCGGTTCGACGATGGCGTAGAAATTGCCGCCATAGGCGACATCGACGCTGATCTCGCCGAGCCCGGGGCATTCGACCGTCAGTGCCTCGGCATAGAGGAAGGAAGGCACATTGGTGATGCGCACCTCCTCGACATAGTCGCCGACTTGGCTGTACTCCGCCACGACCACGCCCGCCGGCGTATCCAGCCTGAGCACGCCCGGTGTCTTCGGCTTGATCAGCCCATGCTCGACGGCAAAAGTTACCGTGCCGATGGTGCCGTGGCCGCACATCGGCAAGCAGCCCGAGGTTTCGATGAACAGGATGGCGATGTCGCAATCTTCACGCGTCGGCGGATAGAGGATCGAGCCGGACATCACGTCATGGCCGCGCGGCTCGAACATCAGCCCGGTGCGAATCCAGTCATATTCGGCCAGGAAATGCGCTCGCCGCTCCATCATCGTTGAGCCCTTGAGCAAAGGCCCACCGCCGGCGACCAGCCGCACCGGATTGCCGCAGGTGTGGCCGTCTATGCAGAAGAAGGAATTCTTGGCCATGCCGGCTCCCAACTGAATGTCTTCGAACTCAAAACCGTTGCGGGCTGAACGGGCCGAGATCGAGCGATGGATTCTGCCCGAGAACGAGTTCGCGGATCAAGCGCCCGGTCGCCGCAGCCTGGGTCAGGCCGAGGTGACCGTGGCCGAAACCATACACCACCGACGGCGTTTGTTGCGACCGCCCGATCACCGGCAGCGAATCCGGCAGCGACGGCCGGAACCCCATCCATTCGCGTCCATTGGCCGGATCCAGTCCCGGCAGGAATTTCTGCGCCTTTTCGAGCAGCGCTTTCGAGCGCGCATAATTGGGCGGCCTCTCAAGGCCGCCGAGTTCGACCGCGCCGCCGACGCGCAGGCCCGTCTCGAGCGGCGTGATGACGAAGCCATGCCCGGAGAAGATCAATTGCCGCTTTACGTCGAAGGCAGTCTTCGGCAACGTCGTGTTGTAGCCACGCTCGGTCTCCAGCGGGATTCCGTCGCCGAGATGTCTCGCCAGCAGATGCGACCAGGCCCCGGCAGCGATGACGACGTGCTTCGCCCGTCGCCGCGTGCCGTCGGCCATGGTCAAGATCGCGCCGTCCTGTCCCGCCTTGACACGCTCGATCCGGGCCCTTTCGAACCCGGCGCCCAACCTCTCGGCATAGGCCCACAAGGCCTTTCCAAGCAGCTTGGGATCGGCAACGGTTTTCCACCCCGGCACGAACGTTCCCTTGACGAAGCGCGGCGACAGACCGGGCTGCAGGGCTGTGAGAGCGCTCCCGTCGACATGGCTGAAGCCGATGCCGAAGCGCTGCCTTGCCGCCCAGCCGGTCAGCGAGGCCTTGAACTCGGCCTCGCTGTCGTAGAGTTCGAGCGAGCCGTCCTCATGCAGCATCGGCCGTGTGCCGGAACGGTCGAGCAAGCCCATCCATTCCGCCTCGGCGAGCTTCATCATCCCGGCCTGGGCGGCAAGGCCGGCTTCATAGCGGTCGCTTCGGCCGGCGCGCCAGAAGCGGACCAGCCAGGGCAGCAGCTTCGGCAGATACGCGGGTGGGATGCTGAGCGGGCCGAGCGGGTCGGCGAGCCATTTCGGCAACTGCTTGATCATGCCCTTGTGGGCGAGCGGCAGCACATCGGAGAAGGCAAAGGCAGCGGCATTGCCGGAGCTGGTTTCCTCACAGATCCCCGTCCGATCGAAGATCGTGACATTTTGGCCCGCCTCTGCCAGAAAGGCGGCGGCGCAGATGCCGATGATGCCGCCACCAATGATGGCGACATCGAGCGTAGCATTATCGTTCATTGCCATGCGCCGCGCTGCACATCTGCAAATGCCTTCAAAGCGACTGGATCAGAATGTCGGCAGCTCTGGCCGCACCGCCAGCGCATCCCTGACGATCTTTTCGACTGCCTTGCGCCGCTCGCCCGACAATGGCTGGCGCGGCATGCGCACGCGGTCGTTGGTGTTGATCGCCAACACTTCGGCCAGCTTGATGTTCTGCACCAGATAGGTCGAGACGTCGAGGTCGAGCAGCGGCCGGAACCAGCGGTAGATCTTCAGCGCCTCCTCGCGACGGCCCTGTCTCATCAGCTGGTAGATGGCGACGGTCTCGCGCGGGAACGCGGTGACCAGGCCCGCCACCCAGCCGATGGCGCCGACCGACAGCGCCTCGAAGGCGAGATTGTCTACGCCGGTGAACAGGTCGTAGCGGTCGCCGAGGCGGTTGATGATCTCGGTCGAGCGGCGGATGTCGTCGGAGGACTCTTTTATGGCGACGAAGCGTTGGTCCTTCGCCAACTCCTCCATCTGATCGACGGTGACGTCGACGCGGTAGGCAAGCCGGTTGGAGTAGATCATCACCGGCAGGTCGCCGGCCGCGGCGACGGCGCTGAGTGCCGCGACCGTCTCCTCGGCATTGGTATGGTAGATCGGGCTCGGCACCACCATCAAACCGTTGGCGCCTGCCTTGGCGGCGCTGCGCGCGATCGCCGCCGCCTCGCGTGTACCGGCCTCGTTGACCGTCAACAGCACCGGTTTCTTGCCGGCGATCTTCTGCGCGGTCTTCAGCACCGCGATCTTCTCGTCGTGCGACAGCATCGGGCCTTCGCCGAGCGACCCGCAGACGATGATGCCGTCACAGCCGGCCTCCATCTGCAGCGCAAAGCAGCGCTCCATCTCGGCATGGTCGAGGCCGTCGTCTTCGGTGAATTTGGTCGTAACGGCGGGGAAGACTCCGGCCCACATGTCGATCGCTCCATCTGATATATCAGTCGTATATTTCTTAAGAAGCCGGCTGTCAACATTGAATCTGATATGATATATCAACAATATATCAGGAGATGTCGTATTGGTATATGACAGACCGGGCTCCGAGCCGGCGACCGCGAAGGCCTACCGCAGGCTCGAGCACATGATCGTAACTCTCGAACTGGCGCCGGCGAGCTTCATCACCGAGGGGGCGCTGATCGACAGGCTCGGCCTCGGCCGCACCCCGGTGCGCGAAGCGATCCAGCGGCTGGCCTGGGAGGGGCTGCTCGAGGTCCGGCCGCGTGCCGGCATTGCCATCGCGCCGCTTCACCCTGGCGACTGGCTGCGTGTCCTCGACGCCCGCCGTGGCATCGAGGTGGTGCTTGCCCGCTCGGCCGCCCGCTTCGTCACCCGCGAGGCCGCCGACCTGTTCCATGACGCTGCCCTTGCCATGCAAAAGGCGGTGATTTCGGAAAATGTGTTTTACTTCATCCAGGCCGACAAGGCGCTCGACGAGGCGCTGGCGCTGGCTGCCGACAACCCGTTCGCCGCGCGCCTGGCGGCGCCCTTGCAAACCCACAGCCGTCGCTTCTGGTTCCGCTACAAGGCCGATACCGGATTGGCCGAATCCGCCGAGCACCATGTCGCGCTGATCCGCTCGATCCTCGCCAGCGACGAAGAGGCCGCGGCCAAGGACGCCAAGCGGCTGATGGCGCTTTTGCGCGGCCATGCCGAGGCGGCTGCTACGCGCTGAGCCTGCCATTTCGTCATGCGCCCTGGCCAGGCAGGGGCATCACGTTTTCCCAATTGTCGCCGGCCGCGACGATGCAGCTTCTGCCGGCGATATCGGTGACGACGATGGTCCAGGTTCCGGTCTCGGCGACAAAGACTTCCATGACCGCCTCATGACCGATCAGCCCCAAAGCAAACTGCCTTTCCTGGAACTTCTCGCTCAAATGGGCGACGAGCTCGCCATGTTCAACGCAGTATTGATATTGCGCGCCTGCGGTGTTCGTACCCACCGCCAATGCGCCAGCAAGAACCAGGGTTTTCACCCATCTCATCAGCGATTTGCGTGCCATAGGGCACCTCCTTTGCCATCACGTTCCGGCAAAGGAGGGGTTTGACGGCCTCATTTTGCCGGAGCGATTCAGGCCGGTTCCGACGTCATCATCATCGCGTCGTTCCTTTCTGTGTTCCGGTCTGCCATTGGTGGGAACGATTCCAGATGTTCCCATTATGTTCTCGATATATGGTATCGGCAATGGAAAAGCGCAAGCAGGCGCCCAAGCGGGCGCCTGCAGATCCGTTTTACGGTTGTCGCCGAAAAAATGGGCCACAGGCCGCGCGGCCATGCCGAGGCGCGCAGACCCGTGATAAATCGTTCAGGTGCCTGGCAGCGCCGCTGTCGTCATCGCGCTTTCCCAGCCTTCGCCGACTGAAATTACGCAGCTTTGACCTTTTGTGTCGCTGGCGAGGATGGTCCAGGTGCCCTTGTCGGAAACGAAGACTTCAAGCACCACATTCGGATTGACGACGCCGACTGCGCTCGGGTTTTCATGAAACTTCTCGCCGAGCGCCTTGACCATATCGGCGCGAGCCGCGCATTGCTCGGCAGCCATTGCCGGTATCGCGGAAACTGCCACTGCAGCGCAAGCTATTGTCGCCATGAGACGTGCCATCTGACACCTCCTTTGTGCCGGACGATATCCCCCGGAGCCGTCACCAGCGCCGTTGGTTGATCTGCCAGCGTCTCCTTCGCGGCAGGACTGCAACCTAAGAAGATTGCTGCCTTCTTGGTTCCATCACATTAGTGTTCATGCCAATGAAGACGGCGACAAAAAAGCCCGGACTCAGAGCCCGGGCCTTTCTCGCGGTCTGTCTTCGCGCGCCCGCAACCGGAAGCGAGGACACGCAAACGGATCGTTCGGTCAGTTCATCGTCGGGATGACGAACTCGGCACCATCCTTCACGCCGGACGGCCAGCGCGACGTTACCGTCTTGGTCTTGGTGTAGAAGCGGAACGCGTCCGGCCCGTGCTGGTTGAGGTCGCCGAAGGAGGACGCCTTCCAGCCGCCAAAGGTGTAGTAGGCGATCGGCACCGGGATCGGCACGTTGATGCCGACCATGCCGACCTGAACCCGCGAGGCGAAGTCGCGCGCCGCGTCGCCGTCGCGGGTGAAGATGGCGACGCCATTGCCCATCTCGTGCTCGTTGGCGAGCTTGATTGCGTTCTCGTAGGTCGGTGCGCGAACGACCGAGAGCACCGGCCCGAAGATCTCTTCCTTGTAGATGCGCATGTCGGCGGTCACATTGTCGAACAGGCAGCCGCCCATATAGTAGCCGTTCTCGTAGCCCTGCATGGAAAAGCCGCGGCCGTCGACGACCAGCTTGGCGCCTTCCTTGACGCCGGTGTCGACATAGGACTTGACCCGCTCCAGCGCCTGCGCCGTCACCAGCGGGCCGAAATCGGCGGAAGAATCCGTCGACGGACCGACCTTCAGGCTCTCGACGCGCGGCACCAGTCTTTCCATCAGCCGGTTGGCGGTGTCGTTGCCGACCGGGACGGCCACCGAGATCGCCATGCAGCGCTCGCCGGCCGAGCCGTAGCCGGCGCCGATCAGCGCGTCGACGGTCTGGTCCATGTCGGCATCGGGCATGATGATCATGTGGTTCTTGGCGCCGCCGAAGCACTGCACGCGCTTGCCGGCCGCGCAGCCGCGCGAATAGATGTGCTGGGCGATCGGTGTCGAGCCTACGAAACCGATGGCCTTGATGTCGGGATCGTCGAGGATGGCGTCGACCACTTCCTTGTCGCCGTTGACGACATTAAGGATGCCCGCCGGCAGACCGGCCTCGATGAACAGTTCGGCAATCCGCATCGGCACGCCCGGATCGCGCTCCGACGGCTTGAGGATGTAGGCATTGCCGCAGGCGATGGCCGGCGCGATCTTCCACAACGGGATCATCGCCGGAAAATTGAACGGCGTGATGCCGGCGACCACGCCGAGCGGCTGGCGCATCGAATAGACGTCGATGCCGGGGCCGGCGCCATCGGTGAACTCGCCCTTCATCATATGCGGCGCACCGATGCAGACCTCGACCACTTCGAGGCCGCGCTGGATGTCGCCCTTGGCGTCGGCGATGGTCTTGCCGTGTTCGCGCGCCAATATCTCGGCCAGCGCGTCATACTCTTTGGCGACCAGCTCGAGGAACCGCATCAGGACGCGTACGCGTCGCTGCGGATTGGTCGCCGCCCAGCCGGGCTGTGCGGCCTTGGCGTTTTCGACCGCCGCGCGCAATTCCGCCTGCGAAGCCAGCGCCACCGTGCCGCGCACCGTGCCGTCCATCGGCTGCATGACGTCCTGCTTGCGGCCGCTGGTTCCGGCGACGCGCTTGCCGCCGATGAAATGACCGTATTCGATCATGGTCTCTCTCCCTGGTTCGTGATGAGGCATTGTCCGCCTTTGCGGGAGCGATGGCAACGCGAGCGAAAACGCAACCGTTGTGCGGAGAATAGATAGCGGTTGACGGCAGAGCATCAATTCTCGCAAATAGGAAGAATGCAGGTCCCCAGCAGCAAGGATTGAGATTGAGTTCCTTCACCGCCCCCCTCTGTCCTGCCGGACATCTCCCCCTCAAGGGGGGAGATTGGCTGTCACGCCCGCCTTCGGAAAACTTCACCGCGGCAAGAAAGACGCCTGCGGCGAAACTGCCAATCTCCCCCCTTGAGGGGGAGATGTCCGGCAGGACAGAGGGGGGCGCGAAGGAACGCGGTTTTGATCGTTATCGCCAGGACCACCCTCATGAACTGGGATGATGCCCGTATCTTCCTTGCCGTAGCGCGGGCCGGCCAGATCCTCGGCGCCGCCAGGCGGCTGGAGCTTAATCACGCGACCGTCTCGCGCCGCATTGCCGCCCTCGAGGATGCGCTCAGGACAAAACTGTTTCGCCGGCTTACCACCGGCAGCGAGCTGACGCCGGCGGGCGAGCGTTTCCTCGAGATTGCCGAACGCATGGAGGGCGACATGATCGCCGCGCGCTCGACCGTTTCAGGCGAAGGCGACGACGTCTCGGGCACCGTGCGCATCGGCGCGCCGGACGGCTTTGGCGTCGCCTTCCTGGCCAGGCGCCTCGGCGCGCTGACCGCTCTGCACCGTGAGCTCACCATCCAGCTGGTGCCGGTGCCACGCTCCTTCTCTTTGTCCCGGCGCGAGGCCGACATTGCCATCACCGTCGAACGGCCGACGGAAGGCCGCCTGGTGGCGGGAAAGCTGGTCGACTACACGCTCGGCCTGTTCGCGTCGCGGGCCTACGCCGACACCCATGGCCTGCCCGGAACCGCCGCCGAGCTAGGCCAGCATACGCTGATCGGCTACGTGCCGGACCTGATCGTCAGTCGCTCGCTCGACTACGCGGCCGAATTCAGCCCCGACTGGCGCACCAGCTTCGCCATTTCCTCCGCGCTCGGCCAGGCCGAAGCAGTGCGTTCCGGCGCCGGCATCGGCATCCTGCACACCTTCGTTGCCCGCTCGATGCCGGAGCTGGTGCCTCTCGATATCGTCGCACCCATACGCCGCGCCTACTGGCTGGTCTATCATGAATCGGTCAGGCCGCTGCGCCGCGTCCAGGTCGTCGCGAGCTTCATTACCAAGGCCGTCGAACGGGACAGGGGTTTGTTCGCGTGAGCCTGCCGGCCGCTGGCTGTCTTAGCTGGTGGGCGTCTTACTTAGCGTATCGTCCGGGCCCGAGATCGCCGACGTCGATGTCGGGCACCCGGCTGGAGATGATGTCGGCCAGAACTTTGGCCGAGCCGCAGGCCATGGTCCAGCCGAGTGTGCCATGGCCGGTGTTGAGATAGAGATTGGAGAAATCGGTGCGGCCGATCAGCGGCGGCCCGTCCGGTGTCATCGGCCGCAGCCCGCACCAGAAGGTCGCCGATCGCATGTCGCCGCTGCCCGGAAACAGGTCGCCGACCGAATGTTCGAGCGTGCGCCGCCGCGATTCGTGCAGCCGCAGGTCGAAGCCGGAAATCTCCGCCGTGCCGCCGACCCGGATACGGTCGCCGAGCCGGGTGATCGCTACTTTGTAGCTCTCGTCCATCACGGTCGAGACCGGTGCGGCGGCGGCGTCCTTGATCGGCAGGGTGATCGAATAGCCCTTGACCGGGTAGACCGGGATGGGCCGCTTCAGCATGCGCATGAACCGTGCCGAATAGCTGCCCATCGCCATCACATAGGCATCAGCGACCATCCAGCCCTTGCTGGTGCTGACGTTGGTGATGCGATCGCGCTTCTTGACGACGCGCCGTATCTCCGTGTCGTATTCGAAGGTGACGCCGCGTGCCGCGCAAAGCTCGGCAAGCCTGTCGGTGAACATCTTGCAGTCGCCGGTTTCGTCGCCGGGCAACCGCAGGCCACCGACGAATTTTTCGCGCATGCCGGCCAGCCCAGGCTCGGCCGCAATGCAGCCGTCGGGGTCGAGGACCTCGTAGGGGACGCCATAGGCCTTCAGCACCTCGACATCGCCGCCGACGCCGTCGAGCTGCTTTTGCGTTCGGAAGAGCTGCAGCGTGCCCTTGGCGCGCTCGTCGTAGGCGATGCCGGTCGCCTCGCGCAGCGCCTTCAGCGTATCGCGGCTGTACTCGGCCAGCGGCACCATGCGCGCCTTGTTCAGCGCGTAGCGTTCAGCCGTGCAATTGCGCAGCGTCTTGACCAGCCATATCCACATATGCGGATCGAGGGCCGGTCGCACCACCAGTGGACCGTGCTTCATCAAAAGCCATTTGATGGCCTTCAGCGGAACGCCGGGCCCGGCCCAGGGCGAGGCATAGCCGGGCGAGATCTCGCCGGCATTGGCAAAGCTGGTTTCCAGCGCCGGGCCTTTCTGGCGATCGATCACCGTCACCTGATGACCGGCCTCGGCAAGAAAATAGGCGGTGGTGACCCCGATCACGCCGCCGCCCAGCACGAAGATCTTCATCGTTTGGTTCTCCGCGGCGGCATCTCGTCGGGATTCGAGACCGGGATCATCGCCGCCTCATGTCTGCCGGATTCTGTGGCGTCAGCCAAGTGCCGATGCTTAGGGAAAAGACATGCGTGAGGACAACAACCTTGCGTCCTAGCCATTCACATAGCGCCGGTGGAAACGGTGGCCGAGGCTGGTCAAGACCTCATAGCCGATGGTGCCGGCCTGGCCGGCTACCTGGTCCACCGTCTGCGACGACGGTCCGATGAGTTCGACGAGGTCGCCGGCCTTCAGCCTGCCGGGCGGCAATGCGGAAATGTCGAGGATGATCGAATCCATCGAAACCCGGCCGACGAAGGGCAGCCGCACATTTTCGAGCCAGGCGGAGGAAGCGGCGCGTCGATGCCAGCCATCGCCATAGCCGAGCGAAATCGTCGCCGCGGCAAGCGGAGCCTTGGTGTGGAAAGTGTGACCGTAGCCGACACCGGCGCCGGCCTCCAATATCCGCGTCTGGATGACCTTGGCTTGCAATCGCACCACCGGCAGCATCGGATTGTCCTTCGCCGGCGTCGGATTGACGCCATAGAGAGCGGCACCCGGACGAACGAGGTCGTAGTGATAGCGCTGCCCGAGAAAAATGCCTGATGAATTGGCAAAGGAAGCCGGCGCTTCCGGCAGCATCCGGCGCAGCCGTTCGAATTCCAGCCGCTGCCGCTCGTTGGCCGGCTGCTCGGGTTCATCGGCGCAGGCGAGATGGCTCATCACGAACGTCAGTTCGACACCGTCGAAAGCCTGCGGATCCTGCGCGACTGCCTTCACCTCGGATGGCATCATGCCGAGCCGCGACATGCCGCTGTCGACCTGGAGGGCGGCCGGCAACTTACGGCCCACCCGCCCGGCCATCTCGCGCCATGCCGCGAGTTGGCTGGCGCTGTTGAGTACGGTGCAAAGCCCTGCCGCAACCGCTTCCCTTTCCGCACCCGGCGGAATGCCGTTCAGCACATAAATGGCCGGGTCTGAGCCGAGCGCCTTGCGCAGCAAGATGCCGCCGGCCAAATGCGCAACAAAGAAAGTATTACAGCCCTCACCCATCAGCGCCGCCGCCACCGGCGCCGCGCCAATCCCATAGCCGTCGGCCTTGACCACTCCAGCACAACGGACGCCGCCCAGCCGCGCCTTCAGCCGCCGGTAGTTCTCGCGGACGGCGCCGAGATCGATGGTCAGGATCGCCCCTGCCGCGGCTTCGCTGATCGGTTCGCCCAGGGTGACGATCGGCGGAAGAGATTTGCTGGAGATGTCGTTCATGCCACCTGTTTTAACGGAAGGCCGGCGGCTACGCCACCAGGTGCCGGAACGCCGCCACCACGTCTTCGTAGACCTTGCGCTTGAACGGCACGATCAGGCCCGGCAATTCCAGCATCGGCCGCCACGCCCACCGGTCGAACTCGGCCTTGTGGCCACCCGGCGGCGGATTGATCGCGATCTCGCTTTCGTCGCCGTGGAAACGGAAGGCAAACCATTTCTGCGTCTGGCCGCGATATCGTCCCTTGAAGGCGACGCCGACCAGATGCGCCGGCAGGTCGTATTTGATCCAGAGCGGCGCCTCGGCCAGCAGCGACACCGAGCGCATGCCGGTCTCTTCGTAAAGTTCACGCGCCGCCGCGGGCAGCGGCTCCTCGCCATCATCGATGCCGCCCTGCGGCATCTGCCAGAGCTGCGTCGTTCCAGCGAATTCGCTGTCCGGCTCGGCAATGCGACGGCCGACCCAGACCAGGCCGGCCTCATTGAGGACCATCACCCCTACGCAGGGCCGGTAGGGCAGCGTCTCGGGGTCAACGAGCTTGTTCTTTGCCATCTCAGCCTTTTTCCGGATCTATGGCCACCGCCGAAACCGGCACGATCTCGATGCCGCGCTTCTTGGCCTCGGTCACCCAGGAAGACACGGTATCCACCGTCAGGTCGAAAGCCGAGCCGATGCCGACGGCAAACCCTTTCGCCCGTGCCGTCGCTTCCAGCCCATCCAGTTTCTTCAATATGGCGCCGCGGTCCTGCACCGCATCGATCGCCGTATCGCCGCCGACGAACGGCACGCCGTCCTTCAGCGCCAGTTCGGGTGCCAGGCTGCGCGCCGACGAACCGTCGTCGACATAGGCCAGACCACGCTTGCCAAGCTCGGCCATCAACGGCCCCATCGCCGTCGCGTCGGCCGAAAAGCGGGCGCCCATATAGTTCATGACGCCGGTGTAGTTGGTCGTTCGCGACAGCGCCCAGCGTAAATTCTTCAAATTCTCGTCCGGCGTTGCAGCCACGGTCAGCGTGTTACGGCCGGGATTGACGTTCGGATAGTCGAACGGCTCAAGCGGTACCTGCATGATGACCTCATGGCCGCTCTGCCGCGCCACCTGCATCCAGCGGCCGATGCTGTTGCCTTGCGGCGCGAAGGCCAGCGTCACTTCCGCCGGCAGCTTGGCGATGGCTGCCTGCGTGCCGGTCTGCGACACGGCAAGCCCGCCGATGACGAGAGCCACGCGTGCACCGCGAGCCCCGGACCACGGCCGCGCATAGACATCGAACGGGCGCCGGCCGTCGGCGGCGCGGATCGGCAGCGGACCGGTCTCGCTGGCCTCGATCAGTGCCTTGTCGGGAATGTGCGCGATCCTGAGGTTCTGGCCGATCGTCGAAGGGTCGCGAATGACTATGGCCGCCTCGGGTGGAGCGTCGCCCCCCTCGGTCTGGACATGGATGATCTGCGGACCGCCCGTCTTCGGCCCGCTTATGTTGGTCCCGCTTGCGTTGCTTGGCGCAGCCATTTCGGGCGTCGCCTTGGCGGGCGCGGCGGCGGTATCCGCCGCCGGCGTCGTCGGCGTCGAAACGGCTACTTCTTGCAGCTTCCGGAACGGCTTGTCTCGCAAGGCGATGGCGCTGGAGACGCCGACCACGGACAGCACGACAAGCGCGGCCGCGACCGCACCGGCGCTGATCCCGCTGCCTGAGCGCGGCAGCCGGATCGCCTGTCCGAGAGGTCGTTCTATGTCCTTGCCGATATCAGCCAAGCCCGCACCCCCCGGCGTGCATCCCCGAAGTAAACCTTCTCCGGAGGCGCAAAATCCAAAATGTCGGCGCGTCCCCTTGCTTCACTGGACGCGCAGCATGCCGGCCGCGGCCCCCGAATCAAACTGCCGGAGCCTCGCGGCCCCGGCAGCATCGCATCGCTTCGCTCAGGCAGCCAGACCTGTTTGGCCCGGCTTGCCTGCCCTTACTGGTTCAACACGGCCTTTTGCGGATTCGGCGGGAACGCCGGATCGGTCTTCTGGCCGCGCAGCAGCTGCTCGGCATAGATGAGCTGCAAATCGTCCTTGGGTTCCGGCGGCACATAGGCTGCCGAGCCCGAACCGGTCGTGCTTTCGTCGGCGCCCTTGATATGGCCCTTGAGGTCCGATTCGCCGCGCGTCAGGTCCCTGCCCTGCAGTTCCGCCGGCAGCGGCTGGTCGACCTTGATGTCGGGCGTGATGCCCTTGCCCTGGATCGACTTGCCGGACGGCGTGTAATAGAGCGCCGTCGTCAGCCGCAGCGCCCCGTTCTCGCCAAGCGGGATGATGGTCTGCACCGAACCCTTGCCGAAGGATTGCGTGCCGACCACCGTGGCGCGGCGCAGATCCTGCAGCGCGCCGGCGACGATTTCCGAGGCACTGGCCGAGCCGCCATTGACGAGCACGATCAGCGGCTTGCCGCCGATGTCGTCGCCGGCCCGCGCGTCGAAGCGGGTGACGTCCTTCGGGTCGCGGCCGCGCGTCGAGACGATCTCGCCACGGTCGAGGAAGGCATCCGACACGCTCACCGCCTGGTCGAGCAAACCGCCCGGATTGAGGCGCAGGTCGAGCACGTAGCCCTTGAGCTTGTCGTTCGGCACCTGCTTCTTGATGGTGTCGATGGCATTCTCGAGGTCGTCATAGGTCTTTTCGGTAAAGGAGGTGATCTTCATGTAGCCGATGTCGTTTTCGACCCGGAACTTGACCGCCTTGACCTTGATGATATCGCGCACGACGGTCAGTTCGATCGGCTTGTCGGCGCCCTGGCGCAGGATGGTGAGCTTGATCGGCGTATTGACCAGCCCGCGCATCTTCTCGACGGCGTCGTTGAGCGTCAGGCCGCGGACCTCCTCGCCGTCGATCTTGGCGATATAGTCGCCGGCGAGCACGCCTGCCTTGGCGGCCGGCGTATCGTCGATCGGCGTGATCACCTTGACCAGGTCGTTCTCCATGGTGACCTCGATGCCGAGGCCGCCGAATTCGCCCTTGGTCTGCACGCGCATGTCCTGTGCTTCTTCGGCATTCATGTAGGAGGAGTGTGGGTCGAGCGACGACAGCATGCCGTTGATGGCATTTTCAACCAGCGACTTGTCGTCGGGCGGCGTCACATAATTCGCCCGTACCCGTTCGAAGATATCGCCGAAGATCGCCAGTTGCTTATAGGTCTCGGAGCCCGCAGCCTTCGCTGTCGAGCCGGGCGCGCCATAGACCAGGCTCATCGCCGATGCACCCATCAGCGCACCGGCAAACAGAAGCGACAGTTTCCGCATCATTCACGTCCTTCCAGAAAAACGGTCCGCCCACCATGGGGCCGGATCGACGGGTTTTCCATCCTTGCGGAACTCGACATAGAGCTCCGGCGTGGCATTTCCATTCTTCGATGCCGAGGTGCTCGCCACCCGGGCCTCTCCCATCGCGCCGACCGGCTCACCTGCGAGCACCGACTGGCCAGACGCGACGCTGATTCTGCTCATCCCCGCCAGGACGACATGATAGCCGTCACCCGCATTCAGGATCAAGAGTTGACCGTAAGAGCGGAAAGGCCCCGCATAAAGCACATTTCCATCCGCCGGCGCTGTGACGATGGCTCCCGATTGTGTCGCAACCATGTCACCGAGCATCACCGCGCCGTTACCGTCGTTGGCCCCGAAGCGCCGCTTGATCCTGCCGGTGACCGGCAGCGCGATCTGCCCTTGAAGCGCGGAAAACGGCGCGGCAGCGGTGAGCCTGTTGCTCTCCGGCACCGGCAGCGAGGCCAATTCCGTCGGCGCCGCAGCCGATGCCGGGCCCTTGTCGGCGTCGGCCGTCTTTTGCTCGGCTGCCTTGGCCGCATCCGCCGCCTTGCGGGCTCTGTCGGCCTCGAGCGAGGCGATCAGTTCTTTCAGGCTGCCGGCCTTGGCCGCCAGCGTCGCGGACCGCTGCTTTTCGGCGGCCAGCGCGGTTTGCGTATCGGCGGCGAGCTTCTGCTTGGCCTCGAGCAGCATGCCGAGCCGCTTTTTTTCCGCCGCCTGCTCGCTGACGGCTGCCGTCAGCCGCGCCCGCTCGGCCTCGATCGAGGCCGTCACCCGCGACTGCTCCTTGAGGTCGGCCAGCAACATGTCGGTCTGCTGGCGCAGTTCCGGCACCACGGCACCGAGCAGGATGGCGCTGCGCACCGACGACAATGCGTCCTCCGGCTTGACCAGGATCGCCGGCGGCGGATTGAGCCCCATGCGCTGCAGCGCGCCGAGCACTTCGGCCAGAACGTCGCGTCTGGCGGCCAGTGAGGCGCGGATCTTCTGCTCCTGCGCCTTCAGCCCTTCCAGCTTGCCGCCAATGTCCTCGATGTCCTGGCCGAGCTTCTGCTCGGTCATCGCCGACTGGATCAGCGCCGCGGTGATCGAGGCGTGGTCCTTCTTGACAGCCGCTATGTCGGCGGCGAGCTTGGCCAGCCGCTCGGACGACAGCGTGATCTCTTTCGATACTTTTTCGTATTCGGCGCGGCTCTGGTCCGGGTCGGGCGCCAGGTCGAGCGTGTTCTCGGCCCGCGCGACGCCGAGCGAAAGCGCGATCGTCGCCACGGCGATGCCGTAGCGCACGCGCCAGGAGCCCGTTCGTGATTTCCAGTCTTCAGACATTGAAGCCTAACTCTATGCGCGGCTTCGTTAACGAACCATCAACCATGTTCGAGCCCCGGCCGCCATCCGCACACCCCATGAGCCCAAACTGTCGACGAGCATTGGGGCAAAAATCCGGGCGGCTGGCATCAATTCGCCGACGGAGCCGACTTCATGAACGATGGTAGGGGTGACCGGAAAGGATCGTGGCCGCCCGGTAAAGCTGCTCGCCCAGCATCACGCGGACCAGCTGATGCGGCCAGGTCATTGCGCCGAGCGACACCGTCAGATCAGCCAGGTCGCGCAGTGACTGGTCATGGCCGTCGGCGCCGCCAATGGCGATCACCAGCGCCTTGCGCCCGCCATCGCGCAGCGAACCCATGCGGCCGGCGAAATCCTCGGAGGAAAGGTTCTTGCCGCGCTCATCGAGCAGCATCAGCGCCGTGCCCGGTTGCAAGTGCGTCTGCAGCTTCTGGCCTTCCTCGCGCCGGCGCTCATTGGCCGTCTGCGCGCGACCTTCGGCAATCTCGACGATCCCGGCGAATTCGAGGCCTACGGCAGGACCGCTCCTGGCAAAACGCTCGAAATAGCGGTCGGCCAACTGCTTCTCGGGGCCGGCTTTCATTCGGCCCACGGCATGAACCGTAATCTTCATCCCTGCCTCGAAGAGCCGCTGATGCATGTCGGACAACGACATGCATCAAGACGAATACGGCTCAGTGGAGGGTCTCCTCCTCGAGATCGGGCGCCTGCCACATCTTTTCGAGATTGTAGAAGTCGCGGACCTCGGGACGGAAGACATGGACGATGATGTCGCCCGAATCGATCAGGACCCAGTCGGCGCCAGCCAGCCCCTCGACGCGCGCCGTGCCGAGCCCGGCATCCTTGAGCGCCTTGAGGAGATGATCGGCAACAGCCGAGACATGACGGTGCGATCGGCCCGATGCGACGACCATGTAGTCGCCGAGGCTCGATTTCCCCTGAATGTCGATTGAGACGATATTTTCGGCCTTGGAGTCTTCCAGACTGGCAAGGACTGTCTTGATGGCGCGGGACACGGCGTCGTTTACGCTGATCCCGGCCGGCGAAGGCACGATGTCGGCCTTCTTCCGCAGTGCTGTTCTCAGTGTATTTCCTTTCGCAGCAAGAACAACCAAATCACCTCTGAAATCAGGTGACACTGCTTAGATAGGCAGAGTTAGGTTGCAGTTTCAAGACACCGCTCGCAAGCAGACGCCCGGCAACGGCCGAATATCCGGCTTTTCGGGCCAGAAAATCGGAACCGCCTCGCCCCGCAGCGGTTATCGGCTCATCCACGAACCGGAATCCCGACATGCCGATCGATCCCCAGAACGCCCTCCTCACCGTGCAATCCGGCCTTGCGCAACTCAGCACGCTGATCGTCTCCTACTCGCTTTCGGCGGTCGGCGCCGTCATCCTGCTGGTCATCGGCTACATCGTCGCCGGCCTCGCCGAGCGTTCGATCTATGCCGGCCTCGGCCATATCAGCGGCTTCGACGAAACGCTCCGCCATTTCTTCTCGCAGGTCGTCCGCTACGCCATCCTGGGACTGGTCGTGATCATGGTTCTCGGCCAGTTCGGCGTGCAGACGGCTTCGATCATTGCCGCTATCGGTGCCGCCGGCCTGGCCATCGGCCTGGCGCTGCAAGGCACGCTGCAGAACATTGCCGCCGGCATCATGCTCCTGGCGCTGCGGCCGTTCCGCATCGGCGAATATGTCGAAGTCGGCGCGATATCCGGCACCGTCGAGGAGATCGGGCTGTTTGCCACAACGCTGAGGACGGTCGAAGGCGTCTACGTGCTTGCACCCAACTCGACCCTGTGGAACCAGCCGGTCCGCAATTTCACCCGCAACGGTGTGCGCCGCGGCGACATCACGCTCAGCATCGGCTCCTGGAACGACATCGATTTTGCGCAGAAGACCATGCTCGGTGTCGCCGCCGCCGACCGGCGCGTCAGGCGGCAGCCGGCGCCGATCGCCTTTGTCGCGACTGTCGGCGACAGCACCGTCGCCATCACCTTGCGCTACTGGACGGCGGCTGCCGATTTCTTCGCCGCCCAGATCGACCTCACCAAGCGTGTCAAGCAGGCGTTCGATGCCGAAGGCCTTTCAATCCCGGCGCCGGCGCCGAAAGCGCCGCAGCCGGATGCCTCTGCCACGCGGCAATAGAGCATTTTAAGACGGCCGGCAGATGGCCCTCAAAGCTCTCTGCGCCCGCGCTGATCTTCGGGCGCGAAGGCGAGATCGACAGGCAACGGCGCCTGCGCCGTCATCGGCGCGAAACTGCCGGTCTCGGTGGCGGGCACCGGCCGCACCATGACGACGCGCCAGAGAACGAACAGGCAGTAGGCGGTGGCAATGACGATTGCCACATAGATGAAGGCCTGCGTGCCATAGACGGCGGAAAGTCCGGTCACAATGCCGGGCACGACGAAGCCGGACAGCGACCAGGCAAACAAAAGCGAGCTCGACAACGCCACCATGTCGTCCTTGCCGGCGCGGTCGCCGGCATGGGCGCTGGCCAGCGAGTAGATCGATTCCGAGGCGCCGTCCCAGACCACATAGATGACGAGCAGCGCCGCCAGCGCGCCGCCGTCGAAACCGAGGGCAAACAGGCCCGCCGCGGCGGCAAGCGCCGACGCCGCGATCAGCACAAAGCGCCGGTCGGTGCGGTCGGAAATCCAGCCGAGCGGAATCTGCAGGATCAGCGTGCCGACCGGCATTGCCGAAAGCAGCAAGGCGACGTCGGCCTGGCTGTAGCCCTTGGCCGTGGCATGGATCGGCGCAAAACCCGAGATCGTCATCGACAGGCCGCCGACGGCAAGCATGCCGGCAACTCCGACCGGGGAGATCCGCCAGGCGCGGCCGAGCGCCACGGACGCCGCTTGCGGCGCCGGTGGCTGCGCAAGCCGAGTCAGCCCGACGGGAAGGATCGACAGCGCGGTGAAGGCAATGCCGATCAGCGGCGCGTCGGCCGCGCGGATATCGATCAACGCCAGCGTCGAGTAGCCGACGCCGAGCCCGGCGACGTAGGCAACGTAGAAGATAGCCATGACCCGGCCGCGGATGGCGTTGGCGACGACATCGTTCAGCCAGCTCTGAGCGACAATGAACAGGCCGCATATGCCAAAGCCGTAGAGTGCCCGTGCAGCGATCCATGGCAATGGGTGCGGCCCGGCGCCGACCGCGGCGTTGGACAGCACGATCAGCGCCGACAGCACCATGAACACGCGGGCATGGCCAACACGCCGCACCAGCGGCCCGGTCAGGATGCAGCCGGCGAGGCCGCCAGCCGAAAGGCCGGTGACGATCAGCCCCGCCCATGTCGGATCGAAGCCCTCGGCGCCGAGCCGGACTGGGATATAGGCGAACATCAGCCCATTGCCGACGGCGATCAGCGCCATCGACAAAAGGATGCTGGCAATGGCGATCGACGGCGCCGGCTGCCCTAGACCGTTCTTGTCCTGGTCGCGCTCGAGAATCGTCATGACCGAGGATCGCCCATCAAGCAGGTCAAGGCAGCGGCAAAAGCGACATCACCGGACTTGCCTTCTCTCCTTGTGGGAGAAGGTGGATCGGCGCGTAGCGCCGAGACGGATGAGGGGTGCTGGAAGAAATGCAGCGTAAAAAGACCGAGGGATTTTAAGTGTTTAGTTCTTCAAGATAGCGATCATTCCAGCACCCCTCATCCGACCGAGCTTCGCTCGGCCACCTTCTCCCACAACAAGGGGAGAAGGAGACTCCTATCCCTTTGCCACCTTGCGGATCGCGCTCGACGACAGCGACGAACGCGGGCCGTGGATGAAGGTCCAGGCCGGCGCCGTCATGCGGGCTAGCCGCGGTGCGTCGCCCTCGTCGACGCGAGCATAGTCGAAGGTCTTGGCGACCACCGACGACAGGAACGACAGCGTCGCACCTGGCCGGTCGACCACCGCGATCGGAAACGTCATCACGATGCGGCGCCAGCGCTGCCAGCGGTGGAAGTCGCGAAGCGAGTCGGCGCCCATGATCCAGACAAAATCGACGCCCGGGTTACGCGCCTTGACCAGCGCCAGCGTGTCGGCGGTGAAGCGGACGCGGTGGGCCGCCTCGAATGCGGTGACCTTGATCTTCGGGTTCTTCGCGATCTTTTCGGATAGCTGCAGCCGCTCGGCCAGCGGCGCCAGGTCTCCGGCATTCTTGAGCGGATTGCCGGGCGTCACCATCCACCACAGCTGATCGAGCGCAAGGCGTCTGAGTGCGATCTCGGCGACCAGCGCATGGCCGGCATGCGGCGGGTTGAACGAACCGCCGAACAGCCCGACCGCCACGCCTTTCCCGGCATGCGGCATCTTGAGATAGCGGGAGGATATGGCATGTTCGGACAAGGCAAGCATGCGTCAGGCACCCCCCTCTGCCGCGCCGGGCATCTCCCCCTCAAGGGGGGAGATTGTCAGCTTCATCGCAGGCGCAAATCTTGCAACGCCGCCGATTGGCGAAATCAGAAATGACAGCCAATCTCCCCCCTTGCGGGGGGTGAGGCGTGGTCCGCGTAGCGGACGGAAAGCCAATTGCTTGGCTTTCCGAACGACGAACGCCCGGAGCGACAGCGAAGGGCCGGGTCCGGCAGGACAGAGGGGGGTGGCTGGGCGCACGCCTCTCAGGCTCGGACTGTGGACGGATTCAAGGCCTCACCTGTCCCGACCCGCGCACGCGATATTTGAACGAGGTCAGCTGCTCGACGCCGACCGGCCCGCGTGCATGCATCTTGCCGGTGGCGATGCCGATCTCGGCGCCCATGCCGAACTCGCCGCCATCGGCAAACTGGGTCGAGGCGTTGTGCAGAAGAATCGCCGAATCGACCTCGTTGAAGAACCGGTCGACCGCTGTGGCGTCCTCGGCGATGATCGCCTCGGTGTGATGCGAGGAAAACGTCTCGATATGCTCGATGGCGCCGCCAATGCCGTCGACCAGCTTCACCGCAATGATGGCATCGAGATATTCGGTCACCCAGTCCGCATCGGTCGCGGGCTGGGCATCGGCATAAAGCCTCAGCACCTCGGCGTCGGCATGGATCTCGCAGCCTGCCGCCCGCAGGGCCTCGAGGATCGGCACCAAGTGCGTGCCGGCGGCGGCACGGTCGACCAGCAGCGTCTCGGCAGCACCGCACACCCCGGTGCGCCGCATCTTGGCATTGACCGCGATCTTGACCGCCATGTCGAGATCAGCCGACCGGTCGATATAGAGATGGCAGATGCCTTCGAGATGCGCGAAGACCGGCACCCGCGCCTCGTTCTGCACACGCTCGACCAGGTTGCGGCCGCCGCGCGGAATGATGACCTCGAGATTGCCGGAAAGCCCTTTCAGCATTTCGCCGACGGCGGCGCGATCGGTAGTCGGCACCAGTTGGATGGCATCCTCCGGCAGCCCGGCTGCTTTCAGCCCCTCGACCAGGCAGGCATGGATCGCGGCGGAAGAGTTGAGCGAATCCGAGCCGCCGCGCAGGATCACCGGATTGCCCGCCTTAAGGCAGAGCGCGCCGGCATCGGCGGTCACGTTCGGCCGGCTCTCATAGATGACGCCGACGACGCCGAGCGGTGTGCGCACCCGTTCGATATGCAAACCGTTCGGCCGGTCCCATGCGGCGATGACATCGCCGACCGGATCGCGCAACCCGGCGATTTCACTGATGCCGTTTGCCATGGCGCGGATGCGGGCGGGATCGAGCTTCAGCCGATCCATCGACGCTGCCGATAGGCCAGCCTCCTCGCCATTTCTGACGTCGATGGCATTGGCGTCAAGGATATCCTGCTCATGCCGAAGAATCGCCTGAGCCATGCCGATCAGCGCCGCGTGCTTGCGCTCGGCCGCAGCGCTGGCCAGCGGTCGGGCCGCGGCACGCGCGCGGCGGCCGATATCGGCCATCAGCGTAATGGTGTCGTCCCGGGATTTTTCATGCAGCGTCAGCATGGCTCATCCTCCGCTATGTAACCTGGTCACCGACTACTTGCTCACCACCGGCATGGCTCACCACCAAATCGTCGCGGTGGATCATCGCCGAACGCGCCTCGTAGCCGAGCACCGTTTCGATCTCTGTCGTCTTCAGGCCAGCGATCCTTACGGCATCGGCGGCATCATAGGCAACCAGCCCGCGCGCTATCTCGCGGCCCTCGGGCGACAGGATCGCCACCGTGTCGCCACGCGCAAAATTGCCGCTGACCAGCTTGACGCCGGCCGGCAGCAGCGACTTGCCGGAGAGCAGCGCGCCGATGGCGCCGGCATCTACGGTCAGCCGTCCGGCCGGTTCGAGCTGCCCGGCGATCCAGGTCTTGTAGCCCTTGACCGGATTGGCGCTCGGCCGGAAGAAGGTGGCGCGCTCGCCGCGCTCGATTGCCAGCAACGGCGACAGCCGCGTGCCTGATGTGATGATCATGGCGGTGCCGGCGGCGGTCGCAATCTTGCCGGCGTCGAGCTTGGTGCGCATGCCGCCGCGCGACAATTCCGAAGCAGCGGCACCCGCCATCGCTTCGATGTCAGGGGTGATGCGGTCGACGACCGGAATGAACCGGGCTTGCGGGTCGCGCGCCGGCGGCGCCGTGTAGAGCCCGTCAATGTCGGAGAGCAGCACCAAAAGATCGGCGCCCATCATGGTGGCGACACGCGCCGCCAGCCGGTCGTTGTCGCCATAGCGGATTTCGGAGGTGGCCACCGTATCGTTCTCGTTGATGACCGGCAGCGCCTTCATCTTGAGCAGTGTCGAGATCGTCGCCCGCGCGTTGAGATAGCGGCGGCGCTCTTCGGTGTCGCCGAGCGTCAGCAGGATCTGGCCCGATTTCAAGCCATTCTTGCCGAGCGCATCCGACCAGGCGCCGGCCAAGGCGATCTGCCCGACGGCAGCAGCAGCCTGGCTCTCCTCGAGCTTCAGCGCCCGCTTGCCGAGGCCGAGGATGGTGCGGCCGAGTGCAATCGCCCCGGAAGACACGACGAGAATTTCGGCGCCGCCATTGGCCAGCGCGGCGATGTCGTCCGCCAGCGAGGCCAGCCAGTCGCGCTTCAGGCCCGTCGTGCGGTCGACAAGCAGCGCCGAGCCGATCTTGACGGCAATGCGCCGATAATTTTTCAGCGATTGCGCGGCCATGGCTATGTGTTCCAGCGCGTCTCGACCGGCGCAGCGACAGCTTCGCGCGCCTCCGCCACCACAGCCATCAGCGCGCGCAACACCGCTTCGACGCCTTCGCCGGTGACTGCCGAAAGCAGCATCGGCGCGCGGCCGGCCGCCCGTTTCAGCGAGGCGGCCTTCTTCTTGCGTGCGTCGGCATCGAGTATGTCGACCTGGGCAAGCGCGACGATTTCGACCTTGTCGGTCAGCCCATTGCCGTAGGCTTCGAGCTCGGCACGCACGGTCTTGTAGGCATTGGCCGGATTTTCTTCCTGCGCCGAGACAAGATGCAGAAGGACCCGCGTGCGCTCGACATGGCCAAGGAAGCGGTCGCCGATGCCGACACCTTCATGCGCGCCTTCGATCAGGCCGGGAATGTCGGCAATGACGAATTCGCGACCGTCGATGCGGGCCACGCCAAGGCCCGGATGCAGCGTGGTGAAGGGATAGTCGGCGATCTTCGGCTTGGCCGCGGTGACCGCCGCCAGGAAGGTCGACTTGCCGGCGTTGGGCAGCCCGACAAGGCCGGCATCGGCGATCAGCTTCAGCCTGAGCCAGATGTTGAGCTCTTCGCCCGGCAGTCCGGGATTGGCGCGGCGCGGCGCCTGGTTGGTCGAGGTCTTGAAGTGCTGGTTGCCGAAACCGCCATTGCCGCCCTTGGCCAAAAGAAAGCGCTGGCCGACGACCGTGAGATCGCAGATCAGCGTCTCATTGTCCTCGGCAAAGACCTGTGTTCCGGCCGGCACTTTCAGCGTCACGTCGGCACCCTTGGCGCCGGTCATATTGCGGCCCATGCCGTGCGTGCCGGTCTTGGCCTTGAAATGCTGCTGGTAGCGATAGTCGATCAGCGTATTCAGCCCATCGACCGCCTCGACCCAGACATCGCCGCCGCGGCCACCGTCGCCGCCGTCCGGACCGCCGAACTCGATGAACTTTTCGCGCCGGAACGACACCGAACCGGCGCCGCCGTCGCCGGAGCGGATGTAGACCTTGGCTTGATCGAGAAATTTCATCGGATTGTATGGTTTCTGCTATTGGCTTTGCGGGATTGCTCTAAACCAAGGCGGGTCGAAGGGCGAGGGCCGTTTTTGCTACTGTAACGTCGCGCGTATCTCTGGACGCGTAGCATTTGGTTGACCCTTGCCGAAAATCGATCTTCGGCTTTCCAAGCGCGAGATGTCGGAATGAAGCTGGTAACTTACAATATCCACTACGGCGTCGGTCTCGACGGCCGGTACGATATCGGCCGTATCGCCGATGCCGTGCGCGGCGCCGACGTGATCGCGCTGCAGGAGGTCACCCGCGCCAACCCGAAGAATGGCGGCCGCGACATGGTGGCCGAGCTCGGCGAGGCGCTGCCCGACTATTTTGCCGTCTACGGCAGCAATTTCGAAGCCGACGCCGGCTCGCGCCTGGAGAACGGCCGCGCCATCACGACCACCTTCCAGCTCGGCAACATGGTGCTGTCGAGGACGCCGATCCATCTGTCGCGCAATCTCCTTTTGCCGCGCAGCCGCAGTGTCGAGGCGATGAACTTCCAGCGCGGCGCGCTGGAAGCGCTGATCGAAACGCCGCTTGGTCCGATCCGCTTCTATTCCACCCATCTCGACCACCGCAGCCCGGTTGAACGGCTGAGCCAGATCCGCTTTCTGCGCCAGCGTCTGTTGAAATACCCGCTCGAGGGCGGCGGGCTCTCCGGCGTCGCCGAGATCGGCTTGCCGGACCTGCCTTGTCCCGAAGCCTTCGTCGTCATGGGCGACTTCAACATGCTGGCCGGATCGCCGGAACATGTCGAACTTGCCGGCCAGCCTGACCATGAATTCGGCATGCCGGTGACCGCCGACCTCGCCATCGATGCTGCCACACGCCTCGGCGCTGCCGGCGCCGATCTCGTCACCTGGGTCGACCCCAAGCGGCCGGGCGATACCAGCCGCTACAAGCGCATCGACTACATCTTCACCAGCGCCTCGCTTGCCAAATCGCTGAGGCGCCTGTGGGTCGACCGGCAAGCGGCCGGTTCGGATCACTTGCCGGTCTGGCTCGAGATGACGTGAGCCGCATCCATCAAAAATGCACCCAGTTCCGCAGGCTGGTCCAGGTCTTGCGATCGAGGCGGTAGCGCTCGACCGGCACCTGACCGGCAACGATCGAATTCAGCATGCCCTGGCCGGCATACTGGAAGCCGCATTTGTGGATGACCCGGCGCGAGGCCGGATTGATAACCCGCGTCGAGGCGTGCAGCACCTGGATCGTGGTTCTCTGGAAGGCAAGGTCGACCAGTGCGTGCGCTGCTTCCGTCGCGTAGCCGCGTTTCCAGTACGGCTCGCCGATCCAGTAGCCGAGCTCCAGCCCACGATCCGTGGTGTTGAGCCCGGCACAGCCGACGAAGGTCTCGGTGCCGGCCAGCGTCAACGCATAGGCGATTCCGGCCCGGCGCGATGCCGTCATGGCCAGGAAAGCGCGTGCCTCCGCCTCGCCATAGGGATGCGGCATGCGAGCCAGCATTTCCGCGACGTGGCGGTTGTCGGCGAGCGCCACCAATTGCTCGATATCGCTTTCACGCGGGGCACGCATGACCAGCCGCTCGGTGACTAGGACCGGGCAATCTATCGTGTAACTTTCGTCGTCTGTCGCTTCCGCTTCGGCAACCATATCAAAGTCCTCCAGGCACAAGAAAAAGGGGAGATGGAAACCCATCTCCCCTGATCCATTTCCTGGCTTGGCCAGACACCGGTTCCCGAGATGGGTGCCGGTGTTCTCGTGCGGAACCGGCTACTCCGCTGCCTTCGTCATCGGGTTCACCGATACGTAGGTTCGGCCATTGGCTTTTTTGTTGAAGGTGACTGCGCCAGCTTCGAGCGCAAACAGCGTGTGGTCCGTGCCAATGCCGACATTGGTGCCGGGATGCCACGTGGTGCCACGCTGACGAATGATGATGTTGCCCGGAATCACGGCTTCGCCGCCGAACTTCTTCACGCCGAGCCGCTTGGAATGGGAGTCGCGACCATTGCGCGACGATCCGCCAGCTTTCTTGTGTGCCATCTAACTAACTCCGATGCGCCGCGAGGCGCCTAAACGATCTTATGAACGCGTTCGCGTTCCGTTTCAAGTCCGATCCGGCGACGATTGCGCCGGTTCGTTCTACTTCTTCGCCAATTCCTTGGCCTGGTCGCGCCAGTCCTTGATCTGGTCGGCGCTGAACGGCATGTGCTCGTCGATCTTGGCGACGTCCTTGTCGGACAGCTTGGCGATCTGGGCAAAGGTGGTGATGCCCTGTTCGTTGAGCTGGCCGGCGGCGACCGGGCCGATGCCCTTGATCACGGTCAGGTCGTCCGGCTCGCCCTTCGGCGCCTTGAACAACGGCGCGGCGGCTTCGGCAGCCTTGTCCTCGGTCGTCTCGGCCTTGGCTTCCTTCTTCGGCGCAGCCTCTGCCTTCGCTGCTGCCTTCGGCGCGGCTTCAGCCTTCGCCTCGGTCTTGGCTGCGACTTCGGCCTTCGCTTCGGTCTTGGCGGCGGCCTTCTTCGCCGGCTTGGCGCCACCCAGCAGGATTTCGGCAATCCTGACGGTGGTCAAAAGCTGGCGATGGCCGATCTTGCGGCGCGAATTCTGCCGGCGGCGCTTCTTGAAGGCGATGACCGTGCGGTTCTTGCCTTGCTCGACGACTTCGGCGGTGACCATCGCACCATCCACGAACGGCGCGCCGAACGTGACGTTCTCGCCCTCGCCATGCGCGAGCACATTACCGATCTCGACGATGTCGCCGACATTGGCTTCGAGTTTTTCGATCTTCAGGAGATCGTTGGCGGCAACGCGATACTGCTTGCCGCCCGTTTTGATGACTGCGAACATTTTTTGCCTTTCGCTGTTCGGTCGGCCTTGATGAACCGCTTCAGGCGGTTCGGCCGTCTTTTTGTCAGTCTGCGGGTTCAAAAAACAAGCGGCGCGGAAGATCCCTCCACGCCGATTGCGCGCTGTCCCTAGCCGAAGGTTCGGCTTGAGTCAAGGCAAGCGCCGCGGGCAAGCTGCAAACGGGTTGAGCCCAGTCCTTGCAAATATCGAGTGCAAATATCGAGCAGCGGCTGCCGGAGGCTCGAAGGAAGCAGGGACAGAAGCTGCGGCGACGGGGCAGATTGGCCCTTGTAACCTGCCTGTCCAGCCGTTATCTAGTGCGCCGCGCCGGCAACGGCGGACCATGACCGCGGAGAGGTGGCAGAGTGGTCGAATGCACCGCACTCGAAATGCGGCATGGGTGCAAGCCCATCGGGGGTTCGAATCCCTCCCTCTCCGCCACTTCGGAATGGTCCATTCCGGACCCATAGGTAACAGCATCTCTCATCGCGCCGGTAATGGCTTAAGATCGCGGGCCTATGCAGCCTTCCGCCGCAATTGGCTCACGCTCAGCCACACCGCCGAAACCAGGAAGTAGAGGGCGCCTACTGCGGCATAGCCGGCCACGTTGGTGATGGATGGCGGCATCGGCATCCGCGCCTGCGCGATGAAAAACGTGCCTGCCAGTGCTGATTGCCCTCCGCTCAGGATCATCGCCCACTGCGCACCAGAGCTCTTCCAACGGCGGACAGCCGTGCCGAGTTGAAGCAGGCCGGACAGGATCGCCCATAGGCCGAACACGCCCAGCACCCAATTCATGCTCATCTTCAGCGCAAAAACGACCGCGAGCGTTGTCGCCACACTGACCACGACGTTGATGGTCTGGGTGCGATTCTGTCCCAATCCTCCGCTGCGCGATGCGTCGACAAAATTGGCGAGAGCATCCCATGCAGGATAAGCCACGAGTAATACCGCCGCGACCACCCCGGAATGCTGTCCCACCGTAAAGGCAGCCGCCACCCAGACAGCCGAGAACGCAGTCCGAGCGAAGTAATAGAGCTTGAGCCATTGTTCCTGGCTGGCGCGGGAAAGATCGCCATCGTGAATCGTCATTGGATCATCCTTTCGACTAGTAGGTAGGGCTCTCGACGAATGTCGCAGAGTCGTTACGGCTATGGTTAGTTGAGGTCTTAGGGTCGTATTTGGAGGGAACGCAGAGCGAGCCGCTCCAGGAGCGGGCCCGTCACGACGGCGAATGCCTTCGGATCGCCATAGGCCCGTGCTGAAAGCATCGCGCCGTGAACGGTCGCCATGAACGCTTCAGCCTCGGCACGAGGGGTGCTCATCAGTCGAAATTGGCCGTGCCGCACGCCGCGCTCCAGCACCGACGTCAGCCAAGCCGACAGCGAGCGGAAATGCGCCCGGACCTCAAGGCCAACTTCCTCGGGCAGCACGGGGAGCTCGCTTGCCAGCAGCGCGCAGATACAAAATGGGGCGCTGGCGTTCGCGATGCAGGCTTCCCAATACCCGGCATAGATCCGCAACTGTTCGAGCGGATCGGATTCGTGAAGTTCGACATTTGCCATCCCCGCTTCAGTTTCTTCGCGGTACCGCGCAACCAGCGTCCGAACCAGATCGACCTTGCTTGGGAAATGGTGATGAATGCTCGCTTTACGGATCCCGACCACATCAGCAATGTCGGCATAACTGAAACCGTTGTAGCCGCCAGCGACGATCAGTGAACGTGCACAAGCCAGGATGGCATCAGAGGTGGTAGACAAGTTGCTCATGCTTTTACCTACCTTCTGGTAGGATGGCAGTCAAGCCTCCTTGCAACGCGAGTAGCGTGAAATTGCGTGGCTATGGCGTAGACGTCATTCGATCTTCATTGTTTTCGGCCCGCCATCCATTCAGAAAGCTCCGGGTGTTTGTCGATCGAGGTAGCCATCCCACTTCGAGGACGAGGCAACACCCCTCCGGCCGACCGGACCACCGCTAATCGCCGTGCGGCACTAGGCGTTCGCACCGACTGCGCTATCTCCCCATCGTTAGCTTGTTCTATCGCTGGTTGAAGACTGGGAGGTTTCCATGGATCGGCGACTATTTTTGACAGGAATGTTTGGCATTGCCGGGGCCGCGGCCCTTGCAAGCACAGTTCGGCCAATCAACGCAGTGGCCGGCGTTCCAACTGCCAGAAGCGGCATTCTCGATGAACTCGAGGCGCCGGATGTCGAGACCTTCGACGACGACGAAACTCAAGCAGAGTTGCAACCAGTCTATCATCGCCGGTGGCACATGCCGCGCCGGCGCCGCCGGCGCGCCTGGAGAAGGGTCTGTCGCGTTTACTGGCGAAACGGCTATCGGCGCAGGCGGTGCTTCCGCAGGCGCGTCTGGGTCTGGTTTCGATTCTAGCAACTGGCCGGCTTGAACCCTGGCCATCGCGGCCGGGGTTTTCGCCCCAGGCGGCCGTTAGCGCCCTTAGGGAGCTTTCCTAAGGGCGCGGAGGAAGCTGACGGTGTTTGCAGGTTTCAGAGCCACCAGCCTACGACTGGACGATACGACGATTTTCGCAAGGGTCGGAGGCACCGGTCCGCCGCTGCTGCTTCTTCACGGTTTTCCAGAAACGCATCTGATGTGGAGGGATATCGCCGCAGCCTTGGCGCCCCGTTTCACGGTGGTCGCCGCCGACCTTCGAGGCTATGGGCAAAGCGGATGCCCGGTTTCCTCTGCCGATCATAGCCCATACGCCAAGCGCGCCATGGCCGGCGACATGGTTCAGGCCATGAAGCAAGTGGGGTTTGAGCGGTTCATGGTTGCCGGGCATGATCGTGGCGGGCGGGTTGCCTATCGCCTGGCGCTGGACCATCCCGACAAAGTGCTCAAAATCGCCGTCCTCGACATCATCCCCACCGCCGCAACATGGGATCGGGCGGATGCCAGACTGGCGCTCGGCTTCTGGCCCTGGGGCCTTCTTGCCCAGCCGGAGCCCCTGCCGGAGCGTCTGATCGGCGCGGCTCCCGATGCTGTCGTCGACGATGCAATTACGCACTGGGGATCGTCGGCGAAAATGGTCTCCAAAGAGGTCCGGAACGCCTATGTTGATGCGCTTCGCGATCCCGCGCATATTCATGCCATCTGCGAAGAGTATCGCGCCGCTGCGACGATCGATCATGAACATGACGCGTTGGACCGCGCAAACGGTCGTCGCATCGACTGTCCGCTACTGGCGCTATGGAGTGGCGAAGGCGCCCTGGAGAACTGGTATGCGCAAGAAGGCGGGCCGCTGGCCATCTGGAGGAAATGGGCCGACAGAGTGGCAGGACACGCTGTCCAAGGCGGGCACTTTTTCCCGGAACAGCACCCCGACAAGACGGCAGCGGCTCTCTCCGAATTCTTTGAAGACAAACAGGTCGGTCAGCACAGGGTATTGTAGAGGTCACATGCTTCAGTTACGCGGAACCTCGGGAGCGCTTCGCGGCCTGAGATCGAGAACCCTCCGGAAATCCGCCTGTCCGGCATCAACGTGCTTGATAAGGGAATGAAGGCGATCTCCACGGCCGCGCCTCTGATATGCAGCCTCATGTTTGTCGGAAGTTGCGCATCGCCTTTGCCGGCATCCTTTGATGCTGCGAAATACGACAAGATGAGTTGCGTCGAGCTCAACGTGGCGATCGGCGCTGTCGCCGACGAAATGTCGGCGACAGCCATCGCTCGTGGCAAAGTCGTCCACACCAAGATTCCGGGCTGGCTGTTGGGAGGGCAGCGTGTCGCCTCGACCGTAGCTGCCCGCCAGAGTGCGAAGATCGAGCACTTGCGGCAGCAGGAGGCTGCGATTGCGGCGGCGAGACGAAGCCGGTGCTAATCGTCTCTTAGCCGTTCGATAAAACGCCTCTTATGGATATGCCGATCGCGGATCGCCTGCAGCCTGCGAGCAAAATCGTGGGTCGTGCCACATTCCTCGGCGATTGCCTTGAGGTCGAGCAGAAGGCTGGCGGCCTCATCGTAGCCGGGAGGGTTGCGGCGTTCGATCTCGCTCTCCACCTCACGCCAGACGCTTTCGCCGCGCCGCGAGAGCGCATCGAGCCGAATACGGCGGGCGCGCGCCTCTTCCGCCGCCTGCCGTTTTCTTTCAGCCTCTCGTTGCTCCTCCTGCGCGCGCTCGCGGGCCTGACGGATCGCCTCGGCACGGGCTCGCAGTTCGCCGGCCGAGCGCGGAACAGTGGCCATGGGGCTTCCAACAGAGACTTTCAACATCGAGCGATTCCGGACGAACGCCCGAAGCTCGTTTTCAACATGCCGATCGCCGTCGACGAGACGAACGAGCAGCGTCGTCTTTTCATGATCGGACAAGGCGCCGACTGAACGCCGGACCATATCCGGCGACAATTCCGTTGTCGTGCCGGCGGGACGCTCGGCCGCCGCAGCGACGAGGTCGGCGTCGAGCTGAAAGAAGCGCGCGAAAGCGTCGAGCGCGGGCGTCATCGGGCCGATCCCCGGCAAAGGCTCCGCCTCGTCCGGCTTGACGGAACCGATCTCGGCCGCCTTCAGCCACAGCAGGTAGAAAAGCCTCAGATCGCCGCCGAGCACGTCGGCGCGCAGCGGCGCCAGTGCTTCGAGCCAGTGCGAGTCGTCGTCCCAATTATCCCAATCGTCCGCAGGTTCCAGTTCTTCGCACAGGATGTCGACGATCAGGTTCTCGCCGGACGTGCTGATCTCGAGGCAATCGACCGCATGCAGGAATCCCTCGAGACGCTGCCGGTCGATTAATGGCGCTGGAAACCGGATCATCAGCCGGTGGGTGCCCCAATTCGCCAAATAGAGATGAAGATCGAACCAACGCCGCATCAACGCGACCGGATCGCCTTTGAAGTCGCCCCACTCGTAGAAATTCGTGAAGCTCGTGGCCGTAATCCGCGCCCGCGTCGACACATCGCGCAAGTCCCGGCGATCCGCTTCGCTGAGTGGGCGGTCGACCGTCCGAAACTCGTAGTATTGATATTCGCTCATGGTTGCTTGGCTGCTGGCCGATCCTCATCCCACAGGTCAGTTCAGGATAGAGCTGTGTCGAGATCGAACTCGCCCCGTCTGGCACTTTCTGCACAGGAATTTGCCGTTTGTGCGGATGAACTGTTGAAAGGCAGCCGGCCTGTCGTAGATTTGGCAAGCGCGAACGGCAGCGAGGATGCCATGAAGAAGGACGAACTCGACTCCGTCCTTGCCCGGGGCAAGCCCGACTTCGATCTCGGTCCGATAGAAGATCAACTACATGCCGTGGCAAACGAGCAGCAATTGCCGGATGTCGCAATCATTCACTGCATAGCGAGGATTGAAGAATCGGCTCCCGCGCTGCGTGCCGTCGTCACAAGAGCGGCCGAAGGAGAGGCTCTGTCGCGGGATGATCAGATGCTGCTCTTGCGAGGCATCTACATTCTGGGCGGCGCTCGCGACACTAGAACGTTCGGGCCCTTGTTGCGCCTGCTGCGCCGGCCGGGACGCGACCTCGATGACCTGCTCGGCGACGTGGTGACCGAGAGCATGGCGCGTATCGTCGCCGGCGTATTTGATGGCGACGCCGACGCTTTGTTCAGCTTGATCAGCGACCGCTCCGTCGATGAATTCGTCCGCGATGCAGTTTTGGGCGCAGCGACCTTCCTGACCTGGGAAGGCCGCATCGAGCGTGACCGAATGCGAGATTTTCTCGAGCGATTCCACACCGAGAGGCTGGCCGATGACGACGATTTCGCCTGGATCGCCTGGCTGGGGGCGATCGCCCTGCTTGGCTTGCGCGATCTGGCGTCACTTGTTCACAGCGCATGGGACGACGGCCGCATCCCCGAAGGGGTAATCGACCGCCGCGATTTCGAAGACGATCTCCTGACCGCCGAGCAAAGCCCAAACGACATCGATCGATTCGAGCGCGCCGCTCTCGGCTATATCGACGACGTGCTTGAAGCGTTGGAATGGACCAGCCACCTTGAGTATTTTGGCGAGGAAGATTGGCAATCGCCCTTGCCGGAACAAACTTGGCTCGACGAGTTGTCGAGATTGACAGCGCCGGTCACAAATCCTTGGCGCCATGTCGGACGCAATGATCCGTGTCCCTGTGGAAGCGGCAAGAAAGCAAAGAAATGCTGCCTAGCAAACTAACCTGTTGCAGTGTCGCGCAATTGCGAGTTTGATTTTTGGCTACCCTCACGCCGATCCAGCGGATTGATGCGCAGCGATCGCGCCGAGGAATATCTCGCCGAAATCCTTGAGCTTGGCGGCGCCGACGCCGTTGACCGCGGCGAAGGCGTCCAGATCACGCGGGCAGCGTTCGGCCATATCGATCAGTGTACGATCCGAAAAGATCACGAAGGCCGGCACCTGGCGTTCCCGGGCAAGACGCAGCCGTACCGCCTTGAGCGCGGCCAGCAGCGCCGAATCCAGACCTTCCGTGCCGGCTGCGGTATCTTCAGGACGTATCTTGCCTCGCGATGACTGGCGCGCGTCCACGCGATACCGGAACGAAGCCTCGCCCCGGGCCAGCGCACGGCCCTTTTCGGCGATGGCGAGACCGCCATGGCCGGCTGAGTCCAAAATCAGGAACCCTCCCGCGACGAGTTGGCGGAGCAGCGACAGCAAGAAACTCTTTTTATTCGCCACACCGGTGCCGAAGCTGGCAAGCCTGTGGTGGTTCCTGTCCAGGACCTTCTCGGTCTCATGGCCGAGCAGGACATCGACGACATGGGCGACGCCGAAGCGCTCACCGGTCTGTGCGATCGCCGCCAGGATAAGCCGCGCCTCCGCCTCGCCATCCGCATGCGGCGACTGGTCGAGGCAGTTGTCGCAATTGCCGCAAGGCGAAGAACTTTCGCCGAAATAGCCAAGCAGGATCTGGCGCCGGCACTGCGTCGTCTCGCAATATCCGATCAGCGTATCGAGTCGGCCATGCGCGCGCCTTTTGTGCTCAGCCGGCGCGTCCTCGTCTTCGATGAAAAGCCGGCGCATGCGGATATCGCCGAGACCGAAGAGCATATGTGCCTCGGCCGCCCGCCCGTCGCGGCCCGCCCGCCCGATTTCCTGATAATAGGCCTCCAAGCTGCCCGGCAGGTCGGTGTGGAAGACATAGGCGACGTCCGGCTTGTCGATCCCCATGCCGAAGGCGATGGTCGCCACCATCACCACGCCGGACAACGTCATGAAAGCGTTTTGATTCGCTTCACGCGCGTCCTTGCTCATGCCGGCATGATAGGCGAGCGCGCGTACGCCGTTCCGCTCGAGGAACGCCGCCATCTCTTCGGTCTTTTTGCGCGACAGGCAATAGACGATCCCGCTGCGGCCCGCATGGCGCTGCACGAAGTTTAGCAATTGGCGCTTGCTGTCCTGCTTGGGCTCAATGCCTAGCTTGATGTTCGGCCGGTCGAAGCCGAGCACCACGGTATCGACGCGCCCGTCGAACAGCTGCGCGGCAATGTCGGTGCGCGTCGTCTCGTCCGCCGTAGCGGTCAGCGCAATAATCGGCACTTTCGGGAAGATATCACGTAGTCTCGACAATTCTTCGTATTCGCGCCGGAACGCCGGTCCCCATTGGGAGATGCAATGTGCCTCGTCGATGGCGATCAGCCGGACATCGAGCTTGGTCAACGCCTCGAGCATTCGCACCGTCATCAGCCGCTCCGGTGCAAGATAGAGCAGGCGCGTCTGGCCTGCCGCGACACGGCGCCATGCAGCGACATTGGCATCGCGGTCGAGCGAGGAATTGATCGTATCAGCCGCCACACCGGCAAGGCGCAATGCGGCGACCTGATCCTGCATCAGTGCCACCAGCGGCGAAACGACAATGGTGAGCCCGCCCAGCACCAGCGCCGGGACCTGGTAGCAGAGCGATTTGCCGGCGCCGGTCGGCATGACAGCCAGCACATGATGCCCGGTCAGCAGCGCCTCCATCACGGCCGCCTGGCCGAGACGAAAATCATCGAAACCGAATACATCCCTGAGGACGCGCCGCTTGGAATCCTCTGTCGGGATGCTCGCTGCTACCTGCATTACGGCGTTTCTGCAATCGGCGCGGCCGGACTGCGCTGGAATCGAGTTTTTCGGGGATTCGAGAGGGTGTGGAGAGCGATCAACCCACTCTCCCCACGGCACTTTGCATTAGCAGATGGCATCTTTCGTGGGCGTCCTCAGCTTCTGTTCAAGTGAAGGAGGGAACAACCCTTTCGCGGAACATTGAAGCGAAAGTTTCTGAGCGGATGGTGTCTCGAATTCGCTCTTGGGTGGCTACGCCCATGTCTTTCAGCCGCTCCTCGACGAGCTTTACAATGTCCGTTACTGCGTCCTTCAGCCCATCCTCGTTCTTGCAGAGCTCCAGCAGCGCGTCGGATACACTCGCCAGCTTTCCCTTCTTCATTGTAAAAACATTCTTGGCTTCTGTAAGTCTAAGCCCTATCCCCGCTAATATATAGTACCTGAATGTCTTGTAACCATTCTCAATGCGTTGATTTCGCCACAAGAATTCTAACCGATAGTAAAGGTACGCTACAGCGTGATAGATTCGGACATCCTGTTCATCCAAGAAGATCACATTTTCGTACTCGGAGAGAATGCCACGGTAGTCTCGAGCCGCTCGCTGAGGTTGGAACAGCAAGCACGCAGCAACGGCCTTCATCAAAACCGAGGGCTGCATCACGCGAGTGCGCTCAACGTCCTGATTTCGGTACTGATTATCGCGCCGCTCGAAATAAATAATCTCCTCCGCTTCAAGGCTTCGGCAGTACTCTTCAAAACTCTTCATAAATGGGCGAAGCGCCCAAAACTGTTCGTCCCGCACCGGATTTTGCCTGTTGGTGCCGACGATGATGGAAGAAACGAATTCGTCGTCTTTAGAGCCGATCAGGCGGAAGGGGACTTGGATCGCTTTCGTCAAATTCCGATCGCCCTTCCCCTCGCTGCCACCATCACCGTAGACCAGGTCGAATATGACGTTACTGGTTTGACACCCGTTGACGATCTGGAAATCTTCCAGACGAAAGCGATCTCCAGTTCGGTCTATGTTCTTCGAAACAACAGTTATTCCATTGTTACGGAATACGAACTCCGCGCCACCGCCTGCACGGACGCTGTCCTTGATGGAGATATTAATCTTGGACTTTGAATCGTAGTCGCGGATGTTGTCAAAAAACACCGACCTGTTAATGCCGACAACCTCTTCATCGGCGTCCTTGGAGACATAAAGGGCCAACAGGTTCGCTGCATCAATGTAGCCAATGTAGGCCTCCTCCACATGCTCGTTGGTGGGCATAACAACGTTTCGTGGAAAATCAATTTCGACCTCCACAGCGGTGGTCGCGGCTCGGTACCACTGCTGGAGGTCGCGCGCTCCGACTATCTCGATAGCAATGGTGTTTGAATCAAAGATATTTAGCTCCTCAAGTTCAACACGAGAACCTGCTCGAAGCTTCTCGATCCTTGTCGGTTGCTCATAGTTGCCTGTCGCTACGTAGTAGCAGCTAAGCTTTGGATTTCGTTTGCCGACACCTTTTTCGTATATGGCATCCATCGCACCTATGAGATCGTCAATCGCGTCGCTCTCACCTTTTAGACTCCCATCAAAGAATCCTGACACCGCGTCAAAAAACTTTGAGATGTCGCCATAGTCGTAGCCAGTGCTTGTTTTAGCTTGAAAGAAGATGAACTCAATCGAGGGGTTGTTTATGGTGGCCAACTTGTCTTCAGCTTCTTGACGGCTATTTACAGACTCACCCTGAATGACCACAGCGATTCCGTCGACGCCGAACTCGTCTCCTTCCAGATGGACGTTGTAAGCGTCAACGCTCTCGCCAAGCAGTCCATTAAGGATTGAAAATATACTGTAGATTTCGAACTGTTTCTCTTGCGTGTAGGCTGTAATTGAGTTCGCCTTCGCGAAGTCACGGAGTTGGGCACGGATCACTGGATTCATGGTGCTTCGCTTATGTAAGTTAGGGTGCTTTGGGTGATCATAGCCGCGCGGCCCCTCGACCGCTAGGCGGGCATCATATTTTCTAACGACGTTCGCTGAAGGACAGTCGCAGCGACTTCGATACGCAGCCCTTCCCGACAATAAGAACTCGGCTCCTGCAGTTCGCGGCTGGGGCGGGCAGACTCCGGCATTCATCCTATGGAAAAACGTTCGAGTGCATGTCCACATGCTCCCGGTACAGCTTGCGGTTAATCCTATCTTCACCATCATTCGGCAGGTTCAGGTTCTGCGGTGATGTTTTGAGTACCGCGGCGCCACAAGCGCCCAGGCAACACGCCCGCGTCTCTCCGGAGGCGCGGGTTTTTCGTTCCGAGAACCGGCTGCCTGATCTTCGGGCCCGCAGCTCAGTCGAGGAAATCGGCGCGGTGCGGCGTGAAGCTGTCGACTAGCCGTCCCGCCTCCAGCGCCTTGACGCCATGGATAAGGTTGGACGGAACGATGAAGCTGCTTCCCGTTTCCAGGACCTCGGTCCTGCCGTCGATGGTGACCTCGAAACGGCCTTCGGCGACGTAGCTTGCCTGGACATGCGGGTGCGAATGCAGCGCGCCGACGCCTCCCTTGTCGAAACCGAACTCGACCATCATCAGTTCGTCGGTGTGCAGGAGCACGCGCCGGCGGTTGCCGTCGGGCGTCGGCGTCCACCCAGCCTCGCCGGCATGCGAGAAGATTTTGGTTCCGGTCATCGCGAAACTCTCATCGTTGCTGTTCATCGCGCCAGCCAGCCGCCGTCCACCGGCATCACCGCGCCATGCATATAGTTCGACGCCGGCGCCAGCAGGAAGACGGCTGCGTCGCCGATGTCTTCCGGCGCGCCCCAGCGCCCGGCCGGAATGCGCGCCAGGATCGAGGCGCTGCGGTCGGGATCGGCGCGCAGCGCCTCGGTGTTGTTGGTCTCGATATAGCCCGGCGCAATGCCGTTGACGTTGATGCCCTTTGCCGCCCATTCACATGCAAGCAGGCGGGTGATGCCGAGCACGCCGTGTTTGGAGGCGGTGTAGGAGGCGACGCGAATGCCGCCCTGAAAGCTCAGCACCGAAGCGATGTTGACGATCTTGCCACGCCGTCCAGATTCGGCAAGCACGCGCCTGGCAAAACTCTGGCTGAGGAAGAACACCGTCTTCAGATTGACGCCCAAGACGTCGTCCCAGTCGGCTTCGGTCAGGTCGACCGCATCGGCACGCCGGATGATGCCCGCATTGTTGACCAGGCCATCGAGCGGTCCGGTGCCGTCCCAGACGCGGTCAAGCATCGCCTGGGCAGCTGCATCATCACCAAGATCGCAGCGGACCGCCTCGAAGCGGCCGCCGACAGCCGCAATCTTCTCCGCCGTCTCGTCCATCGCCGACCGGCCGACGCCGACGACCGCGCCGCCGGCGCGCGCGATCGACACTGCGATGCCCTGGCCGATGCCGGTATTGGCGCCGGTGACGAGGATGCGCTTGCCGGCAAGGCTGAAGGCCGAGAGATCGCTCACTTGAGCTCCTCCATCGCCACCAGGTCGACATCGGTATAGTCGACATTGTCGCCAGCCATCGCCCAGATGAAGGCGTAGTTCGAGGTGCCGGCGCCCGAATGGATCGACCATCCCGGCGACAGCACCGCCTCCTCGTTGCGCATGACGAGATGGCGCGTTTCGTCCGGTTCGCCCATGAAGTGAAACACCCGCGCCGCCTCCGGCAGGTCGAAATAGAGATAGGCCTCCATGCGCCGGTCATGCACATGGCATGGCATGGTGTTCCAGACGGAACCGGGGGCAAGCTGCGTCATGCCGACGACAAGCTGACAGGTCTTTACCCCATCGGCATGGATGAACTGGAAGATCGAGCGCTCGTTGGAGGTCGCCTGGCTGCCGAGATCGAGCCGCTTGGCATCGCCGATGCGGATCAGCCGGTTGGGATGGCCCTGATGCGCCGGCGCGCTGAGCAGGTAGAATTTAGCCGGCGCTGCCGGATTGGTCGCAGCAAACGATACCTCATCCGTGCCCATGCCGAGATAGAGCATGTCGCGCGCCTGCAACTCGTAGGATTGACCGCCGGCTTTCACGACGCCGGCACCGGCGATGTTGACGATGATCATCTCACGGCGGTCGAGAAAATTCTTGGTCCCGGTCGGCTTGATCGCCTGCAGCGGCAGCGGTGTACCGGCGGGCATGGCGCCGCCGACTATCATGCGGTCGTAATGGGTGTAGGTCAGGCTGATGCGGCCGGGCTGGAACAAGTCCTCGATCAGGAAATTGTGTCGCAGCTCGTCCGTTCCCATGGCTGCGGCAGAAACAGGATCGATGGCGAAGCGGGAGGTGAAATCCGTATGATTGTCAGTGTGATTCATTGCTGTCCCATGGGGCTGCCTCAATTGCTTATTCAGTTGCCGCGGCCTTGACCGAGTCGGCATAAAAAATCTGGCGCGCGTGCAGGCGCTCGCGATAGCGCTGCTGGCTGGCACCGAGATGCGCGCGCATCGCCTCCCGCGCCGCTTCGGCATCGCCTGCCGAGATGGCGTTGAGGATCATCAGGTGTTCGCGCTGTAGGCCGCGCTGGTAGGCGTCGGACTGTGCGAACTCGGTCGACCAGGGCGAGGTCACATCGCAAGGAATAGCGCGCCGGCCGAGCACGTCGAGCATCTCGACATAGAACGGATTGTTGGTGGCGCTGGCGATTGCGCGGTGGAAGGCAAGGTCTGCCGGTCCAGTCGGCTCGCTGTTGAGGAGCAGCCGTTCGAACTCGAAGAAGGCTTCCTGGATTGCCGCTTCCTGCGCGGCGTTGCGCCGGATGGCGGCGAGCCCGGCGGATTCGATCTCGATCGCCAACCTGACTTCGAGCACGTTGAGGGCAATCGAATCCTTGCTGCCCATCTCCGCTGCCAGAGCACCGAACGCTGTCGAGATATGTTCGGTGACGAAAACGCCGGCGCCTTGGCGCGGCTCGACCAAGCCGTCCGCGGCAAGCTTGGCCAGCGCCTCGCGTATCACGGTGCGGCTGACCCCGAAGGTTTCCGTCAGCTGGCCCTCGGTCGGCAGCTTTTGCCCAGGCTGGATCTCGCCCGCCTGCAGCTGCTTGCGGATCGCCGCGACGACGGTTTCCGAAAGCTTCGGTCTTCGTTCGACGCGGAGCCCGACGGCAGTGTCCGATGCCATGTCGCACCCCCTATTTGAAGACGCTCGGCAGCCATAGCGAAATGGCCGGAATGTAAGTGACGAGCGCCAGCACCACGAGGCCTGCGCCATAGAAGGGCCAGATCGAGCGCATCGATTCCCAGACGGATATCTTGCCCACTGCGCATGCCACGAACTGAACTGCGCCCACCGGCGGCGTGTTCAGCCCAATGCCGAAATTGAGGATCATGATGACGCCGAAATGCACCGGATCGACGCCGTAGGCCTGCGCCACGGGCAGGAAGATCGGCGTGCAAATGATGATCGTCGGCCCCATGTCCATGAACGTGCCGAGGAACAGCATCAAGAGGTTGAGCAGGAGAAGCACAACCAGCGGATCGTCCGAGATCGCGTTCATGGAGGCTATCAACGCTGCCGGCACTTTCAGGAAGGCCATCAGCCACGAGAACGCCGCCGCCATGCCGATGATGAGCAGCACCATGGCCGTGGTGCGCACGGCGCCATGGGTGGCATGAACGAACCCTTCCCAGGTCATCTGCCGGTAAACGAAGACGGTCACGAGCAGCGCATAGATGACGGCGATACAGGAACTCTCGGTGGCGGTGAAGACGCCCGATCGCACGCCGCCGAAGATGATCGCGATCAGCAGCAGGCCGGGCACGGCGACGGCGAAAAGATGCGCGACCGCGGTGAAGCCCGGAAACGCCTCGGTCGGATAGCCGCGGGAGCGCGCCACGATATAGGCGGTGACCATCAGCGACAGGGCCAGTAGCAGGCCCGGGATGATACCGGCCGTGAACAGATCGGCGATCGAGATCTTTCCGCCTGCCGAGATCGAGTAGATGATCATGTTGTGCGACGGCGGCAGCAGCAGCGCGATCAGTGCCGCCATCGACGTGACGTTGACGGCGTAGTCCGCTCCATATCCACGCGCCTTCATCTGCGGGATCATCAGGCCGCCTACCGCCGCTGCCTCCGCCACCGCTGAGCCGGAAATGCCGCCGAACAGTGTAGCGGTTGCAATGTTGACCTGCCCGAGGCCGCCACGCAAATGGCCGACGAGCGAGCCAGCGAAGGCAACGATCTTGCTGGCGATGCCGCCGCGCACCATCAAGTCGCCGGCGTAGATGAAAAACGGAATGGCCAGCAGCGAAAAGACGCTCATGCCGGAATTCAGGCGCTGGAACACGATGAGCGGCGGCAGGCCCATATAGAGGACGGTGGCGAGGCTTGCGACGCCGAGGCAGAAAGCGATCGGCGTGCCGATAAGCATCAGCAGGGTGAAGACGCCGAAGAGAATCCACAGTTCCATGGCGTCAGACCTTCACGTTGGCGGTGTCGAGTTCGGCTGCGACTTCGGCTGGCGGCAGTTCATCGAGGGCATCGTCGATCGGCGCGCCGGAGAGGCGAAGCACGATGCGCTCCAGCGTGAAGAGCACGATGAGCGCGCCTCCCGCGACAAGCGGGACATAGTCCCAGCCCCCCGAAATGCCGAGTGACGGCAAGACGGAGCCCCAGGTCAATGCGACCAGCTGGCTGCCATACCAGATCATGCCGATGCCGAAGGCGAGCGCGACAATATCCGAAATCATCCGCAGCCAGCGCTTGCCGCCTTTCGGCAGCACGTAGAGCAGGACGTCGAAGCCAAGATGGTAGTTCTCGCGAACACCGACGGCAGCGCCGAGGAAAATGAACCAGCTCATCAGCATCACCGAGCCCGGCTCGGTCCAGCTCGGCGAGCGGTTCAGAACATAGCGGCCGAACACCTGCCAGGCGACGAAGGCGGTCATCAGCACCAGCCCGATGCCGGCGATCGACAGCGCCGCCGTGCTGACGCGCGACATCACTTGCGCGACGCCGGACAGGAGCGGTGTTGGTCTTGGGCTGGAAGTCACCGGTTTTCTCCCCAGGAGGATGGCGGCACGGAATGTCCGCGCCGCCGCTTGATCACTGCACGGCCTTGATGGCTTCGACCATGGCCTTCAGCTTGTCGTCCTTGACGTGCTTCTCGTAGACCGGCCCCATCGCGTCGATGAAGGGCTGCTTGTCCGGCGTCGTGATCTGCGAACCGGCCGCCTCGACCTTGGCGCGCGATTCCTTGACCTTGGCGGTCCACAGCTCGCGCTGCTTGGCGACGCTTTCCTTGGCGGCCGCCTTGAAGATCGCCTGGTCTTCCGGCGTCAGCTTGTCCCAGCTCGACTTCGCCATGACGAAGGCTTCCGGCACCATCGTGTGCTCGTCGAGCGAATAGTACTTGGCGACTTCCGCATGCTTGGCGGTGTCGTAGCTCGGAAAATTGTTCTCCGCGCCGTCGATGACTCCGGTCTCAATCGCCGAATACACCTCGCCATACGGCATCGGCGTCGCGTTGGCGCCGAGTGCCGCCACCATGTCGACGAAGATGTCGGACTGGATGACGCGGAACTTCATCCCGGCCATGTCGGCCACGGTGTTGATCGGCTTCTTCGAATTGTAGAAGGAGCGCGAGCCGCCGTCGTAAAAGGCGAGCAGCACCAGCCCGACCTGGTCGAACGCCGCCGCGATCTGGTCGCCGATCGCCCCGTCCATGACCTTGTGCATATGCTCTTCCGAACGGAAGATGTAGGGCAGCGAGGGCACGGTGGTCTCCGGGATGAGCCCGTTGAACGGCGCCATCGAGACGCGGTTGAGATCGATCACGCCGGTGCGCACCTGCTCGATCGTGTCCTTTTCCTCGCCGAGTTGCGCGGAAGGATAGAGTTCGACCACATAGCGGCCGGCCGTGCGCTCCTTCACCAGCTCGCCGAAATATTTGACCGCCTCGACCGTGGGATAGCCGTCCGGGTGCGTATCGGACGAGCGCAGGACCGTCTGGGCGCTTGCCGATCCGGCCAGCAGTGCGGCGGCAACTAGCGTAGCTCCCGCCAGTCTCGAAAAATGCAGCATTGGTTTCCTCCCTTTTTGAACGATGGCGGCAAGCGCCGTTAGAGCCGGTACGCCTTTTTCGCGAGCGTATAGGCAAGTTCCTGCGCCAGCTCGTGCGCCTCGTCTTCGCCGAGCCGATGCTCGGCGACGAGACGCGCCAGAAAAGCGCAATCGACCCGGCGCGCCACATCATGGCGGGCCGGTATGGATGGAAAGGCGCGGGTGTCGTCGTTGAAACCGACGGTGTTGTAGAAACCGGCGGTTTCGGTAGTCATCTCACGGAACCTGCGCATGCCTTCGGGGCTGTCGTGGAACCACCAGGCCGGCCCGAGCTTCAATGCCGGGTAGACGCCGGCGAGCGGCGCCAGCTCGCGCGCATAGCTGGTCTCGTCGAGGGTGAAGAGGATGATGGTGAGGTCGCGCTCCAGCCCGACGCAGTCGAGCAGCGGCTTCAGCGCCGTCACATAGTCGGTTCGGGTCGGAATATCGAAGCCTTTGTCCCTGCCGAACTTCTGAAAGACAGCCGGCGAATGATTGCGCCAGGAGCCGGGATGGATCTGCAGGACCAGCCCGTCGTCGCGGCTCATCTTGGCCATCTCGGTCAGCATCTGGGCGCGGAACAGCTTTCGCTCGCGCTCGTCGTCCGAGCCCCGGCGGATGCGGTTGAACAGCTCCTGCGCGGCGGCATCCGAGAGATTGGCGGTTTCGGCCGTCGGATGGCCGTGATCGGAGGAAGTCGCGCCAAAGCTCTTGAAGAAGGCGCGCCGCTGGCGATGCGCATCGAGATAGCCGGCCCAATTGCCGGTGTCGCAGCCGGTGATCTCGCCAAGCCGGTCGAGATTGGCCGAGAACCCTTCGAAGTCGGGATCGACGATCGCATCCGGCCGATAGGCGGTGACGACGCGGCCCTCCCAGCCGCTGTCGCGGATCATCTGGTGCCATCTGAGATCGTCGAGCGCGCCTTCGGTCGTTGCGATGACTTCAATGTTGAAGCGCTCGAACAGCGCTCGCGGGCGAAAATTCTCCCACTGCAGCAAGGTCGAGATCATATCGTAATGGCGGTCGGCGGTTGCGGCCGTCAGCGGCTCGTCGATGCCGAACAGATGGGCAAGCACATGGTCGAACCACAGCCGGGTCGGCGTACCCCGGAACAGGTAATAATGCTCGGCGAAGCGCCGCCAGATCGTTCTGCCGTCGGTTTCAACCGGCGAGCCGTCAAGCGTCGGCACACCAAGCTCCTCAAGCCGAACGCCCTGGCTGAACAGCATGCGGAAAATGTAGTGGTCCGGCACGATCAGCAACTGCGCCGGATCGGGAAACGCCTCGTTGAGCGCATACCAGCGCGGATCGGTGTGGCCGTGCGGGCTGACGATCGGCAGGTCCTTGACCGTGGCGTAGAGACCGCGGGCCAGCGAACGCGGGCGCCCCTCGGCGGCAAACAGCAAGTCCGGATCCGTCAATGCGGCCACGCAAATCCTCCCAATCCGGACATCGGTAGGGTTGAAAAGAAATAATGTCAACATACAAAAACTGGGTTGTTGTATGATGACTTTTCGTCGGCCATTGCCCATTGTGCGTGACGGCATCGGGTGTTACGCCGCCTGACAGCAGTGACCCAACAATCTCGATCAGACACGTGGCGCAATGACCAATAGACGCCTTTCCAACAGCACGCTGAAGGCACTGCCGGCTTCGGTCACGGTTCCGCGCTACGCCCGCGGCGGCGGCGCACCGGGCATCGTCCATCTCGGTGTCGGTGCCTTCCATCGCGCCCACCAGGCGGCCTATGTCGACGACTGCCTGGCGGCGGGAGAGGCGGACTGGGGCATTGTCGGCGTGTCCTTGCGCAGTCCAGACACGCGCGACGCACTGGCGCCGCAGGATGGCCTCTACACGCTGGCGATCAGGAGCAGCATCGGCGAAGAGCTGCGCGTCGTCGGTTCGATCCTGTCGCTGCTGGTGGCGCCGGAAGATCCGGCTGCCGTGCTCGCCGCCCTGACCGATCAGCGCACCCGCATCGTCACGCTCACGATCACCGAAAAGGCTTATCTGAGAGCAGCCGGCGGCGGTCTGGACAGCACCCATCCGGACATCGCCCATGATTTGGCTAACCCGCAAATGCCACGGACGGCGCATGGTTTTCTCACCGAAGCGCTGTCGCGCCGCCGTGCCGCCGGCATCCAGCCTTTCACCGTGCTCTGCTGCGACAACCTTCCGGCCAATGGCGCCACGCTGCACCGCCTGCTGGTCGAATTCGCCGCATTGCGCGATTCCAGGCTCGCCACTTCAGGCGATGCCAGGCTCGCCACTTCAGGCGATGCCAGGCTCGCCGCACACATTGCCGACGGCGTCGCCTTTCCGTCGAGCATGGTCGACCGTATCGTGCCGGCGACTACCGACGCCGACCGGGCGCGTATCGCCGTCGAGCTCGGCGTCGAGGATGCCTGGCCGGTGATGACCGAGCCGTTCTGCCAATGGGTGGTCGAAGACGATTTCCCGGCAGGCAGGCCGGCCTGGGAAAAGTTCGGCGTCACCATGGTCGGCGACGTCGGGCCCTTCGAGGACATGAAGCTGCGGCTGCTCAACGGTTCGCATTCGGCAATCGCCTATCTCGGCCTGCTCAGCGGCTACGACACGGTCGACCGCGCCTTTGCCGATCCGGCGATCCGGCAATTCGTCGACGGACTATGGGCCGAGGCCATCCCGACGCTGCCGCAGGACGCCGGGCTCGATACGGCCGGCTACACGGCCCAGCTCGCCGAACGCTACTCGAACACGGCGCTCGCCCATCGCACCGCGCAGATCGCCAATGACGGCAGCCAGAAGCTGCCGCAGCGCATCGTCGCCTCGGCCCTCGAGCGGCTGGGCGCCGGCGACCCGCCAGCCCATCTGATGCTGGTGGTGGCGGCCTGGGTCGCCGCTTGCGAGGCGCGCGGCAAAACCTTGCCGGAAGCCCATTTCACCGACCCGATCGACACTCGGCTTACGGCGCTCGGCAGCCGGCCGGCTGGTGAAACGGTGACAGCGATGTTCGATCTCGCCGGCTTCGCCAAGGATCATGCCCACCGCATGACACTGATCGATCTGACGGCAGCCCATCTCGAGCGCCTGCGGCGGGGCGGCACTGCCGCAGCTTTGGCGGCGCTTGGCATAGGGAGTGAGAAGCCATGAGACAGACCTGGCGCTGGTTCGGGCCGGACGATCCGGTGACGCTTGCCCATGTCCGTCAGGCCGGCGCCGTCGGCATCGTCAGCGCGCTGCACCACCTCAACGACGGCCGCGCCTGGCCGGCGGACGAGATCGCCAGGCGCAAGGCCGAGATCGAGGCAGCAGGCCTGACCTGGGATGTGGTCGAGAGCATCGTCGTCCACGAGGACATCAAGACCCGCAGCGGCGACTGGCGCAGCCTGATCGACAATTACAAGGCCTCGATCCGCGCCGTCGCCGCCGCCGGGATCAACACCGTCTGCTATAATTTCATGGCGATCACCGACTGGACGCGCACCGACCTCGATTATCCGATGCCGCATGGCGGCACCGCGCTGCGCTTCGATGTCGTCGAGCTCTGCGCCTATGACGTCTTCATCCTTGAGCGAGAAGGGGCGGAGGCCGATCACCCACCGGCCCGTATCGAGGCCGCGCGTGTGCGGCTGCAAGCCATGAGCAACAGCGACAAGGCAAGGCTGGAGCGCAATCTGATCGGCTGGGTCCCGGCGCGCGAATTCATCTTCGATCGGGCAAGCTTCCGCCGCGCCCTCGACCTCTACAAGGACGTCTCCACCGAAGGCCTGCGCGAAAACCTGTTTGCTTTCCTGCGCGAGATCGTGCCGATCGCCGAAGAGGCCGGAGTCAGGATGGCGATCCACCCCGACGATCCGCCTTTTTCGTTGTTTGGCCTGCCGCGCATCGTTTCCAAGGCAGCCGATGCCCGCGCGCTGCTCGACGCGGTCGCTTCGCCGGCTAACGGGCTGACGCTGTGCACCGGCTCCTACGGTGCGGGCGCGCAGAACGATCTGCCGGCAATGGCAAAGGCCTTCGCCGAAAACATCCATTTCGCCCATCTGCGCAATGTCACCAAGGAGCCAGACGGCTCTTTCCACGAAGCCGAGCACCTCGACGGCGACACCGACATGGTGGCGGTCGTGTCGGCGCTGATTGGCGAAGAACGGCGGCGCAAGGCGGCAGGCAGGGCGGACTGGCAGATGCCGATGCGTCCCGACCATGGCCACGCCATTGTCGATGACATCGGCAAGAAGGTGAACCCCGGCTATTCCTGCATCGGACGGCTGAAGGGCCTCGCCGAACTGCGCGGCGTCATGCGCGCAGTAGAGGCACTGACGGTGTGACCAGCCCCCCTTCTCCTCTTGTCTTGTGGGAGAAGGTGGCCGAGCGAAGCTCGGTCGGATGAGGGGGTGTTCCAGGGAACGCCGACGTCTCGTTTCTTCCAACACCCCTCAACCGTCTCGGCGCTGCGCGCCGATCCACCTTCTCCCACAAGGGGAGAAGGCAAGGGGCGCCTGTTAAGCCGGCAACAGCGCACCTTCGAGCGTGGTGAGCTGGTTGAGGAACTGCTCGGCCTTGCTGCGGGTCTGATCGTCCTTGGCGTCGGCGGCGTCTTCCCTGGCCTCCTGGATGCGGCGGGCAAGGTCGGCGCGGTCGATGTCGCCCACGGCCACAGCCGATTCGGCGAGCAGCGTGCAGCCGGCCGGAACGATGTCGGCAAAGCCGCCGAACACCACATAGCGCTCTTCCTTGCCTTGCGCGGTCTTCAGCGTAACGACGCCCGGCTTGATTGTGGTCATGACCGGCGCGTGATGCGCCATGACAGTCATCTCGCCTTCGGCGCCCGGGATGACGACGGATTCGACCTGCTCGGAAACCAAGAGGCGCTCCGGCGAGACCAGTTCGAATTTGAAAGCTTCAGGCATGATCAATTTAGCGACTGGTGAATGGTGAATGGTGAACGGTCAGAAAGAATGACCTTCACTCAGCCCCCGATTTCCTATCCGCTACTCCCCATTCACAATTCACTATTGACCATTCACCATCAGGCCGCTTCAGCGGCCAGGCGCTGTGCCTTCTCGACCGCTTCCTCGATGCCGCCGACCATGTAGAAGGCGGCCTCCGGCAGATGGTCGTAATCGCCGTTGCAAAGGCCCTTGAAGCCCTTGATGGTGTCGGCGAGGTCGACCAGCTTGCCCGGTGCGCCGGTGAACACTTCGGCGACGAAGAAGGGCTGCGACAGGAAGCGCTCGATCTTGCGGGCGCGGGCCACGGTCTGCTTATCCTCTTCCGACAGCTCGTCCATGCCCAGGATGGCGATGATGTCCTGCAGCGACTTGTAGCGCTGAAGGATCGACTGCACCTGGCGGGCGACCTGGTAATGCTCTTCGCCGACAACCATCGGGTCGAGCATGCGCGAGGTTGAATCCAGCGGATCGACCGCCGGATAGATGCCCTTTTCCGAAATCGCGCGGTTGAGCACGGTCGTCGCGTCGAGGTGGGCGAACGAGGTCGCCGGTGCCGGGTCGGTCAGGTCGTCGGCCGGCACATAGATCGCCTGCACCGAGGTGATCGAACCCTTGGTCGTCGTGGTGATACGCTCCTGCAGCGCACCCATGTCGGTAGCCAGCGTCGGCTGGTAGCCCACGGCCGAAGGAATGCGGCCGAGCAGCGCCGACACTTCCGAGCCCGCCTGCGTGAAGCGGAAGATGTTGTCTACGAAGAACAGCACGTCCTGGCCCTGGTCGCGGAAATATTCGGCAACCGTCAAGCCGGTCAGGCCGACGCGGGCGCGGGCGCCCGGCGGCTCGTTCATCTGGCCATAGACGAGCGCGGCCTTGGAGCCTTCGCCGCCGCCCTTCTTGTTGACGCCGGACTCGATGAACTCGTGATAGAGGTCGTTGCCTTCGCGGGTGCGCTCGCCGACGCCGGCGAACACCGAGAAGCCGCCATGCGCCTTGGCGACGTTGTTGATCAGTTCCTGGATCAGCACCGTCTTGCCGACGCCGGCGCCGCCGAACAGGCCGATCTTGCCGCCGCGGGCATAGGGGGCCAGCAGGTCGAGCACCTTGATGCCGGTGACCAGGATCTGCGCTTCCGTCGACTGCTCGACATAGGTCGGCGCCGGCTGGTGGATCGAGCGCATCTCGATGCCGTCGACCGGGCCTGCCTCGTCGACCGGCTCGCCGATGACGTTGATGATGCGGCCGAGCATGCCCGGGCCGACCGGCACGGTAATCGGTGCACCGGTGTCATAGACGTCCTGGCCGCGAACCAGACCTTCGGTCGAGTCCATGGCGATGCAGCGCACGGTGTTTTCGCCGAGATGCTGGGCCACTTCGAGCACCAGGCGATTGCCGACGTTGATCGTCTCAAGCGCGTTCAGGATCGCCGGCAGATGTTCGCCGAACTGGACGTCGACAACGGCGCCGATGACCTGGCGAACCTTGCCTGCCAGGCCGGTTTTCTTGATGGTGGCGGCCGGCGTATTCACAGCGGCGGCCTTGGTTGCTGCCGCCTTCTTGGCCGGAGAGGCCTTTGCTGCTGCCGGAGCCTTCGCTGGTGCCGCGGCCTTAGGGGCTGCCGTCTTCGGGGTCGCTGCTTTCGCCATCGTCTTTACCCTTTTCGTCTCTTTGTTTCTCACACGCTTGAGGTCGATGACCTCCTTGTGGGCGTGCCTAGAGCGCCTCGGCGCCCGAAATGATTTCGATCAATTCCTTGGTGATCTGCGCCTGCCGCTGGCGGTTGTAGGTGATCGACAATTTGTTGATCATGTCGCCGGCGTTGCGCGTCGCATTGTCCATGGCACTCATCTTGGCGCCCATCTCGCCGGCAGCATTCTCGAGCAGCGCGCGAAAAACCTGCACGGAAATGTTGCGCGGGATGAGATCGGAGAGGATCTCGCCCGGCTCCGGCTCGTATTCGTAGACGGCGCTGCCGCCGTCCTTCACTTCCGCGGCAGCCGAAGGCGCGCCCGCCGGGACAATTTGCTGCGCCGTCGGGATCTGGCTGATCACCGACTTGAACTGCGAATAGAACAGCGTGCAGATGTCGAAGCCGCCTTCGTTGAACAGGTGGATCACCTTCTTGGCGATGGCATCGGCATTGACGAAGCCCAGCGTCTTGACCTCGCGCAGGTCGACACGCTCGATGATCAGCGCGCCGTAGTCGCGGCGCAATATGTCGAACCCCTTCTTGCCGACGCAGATGATCTTGACCTGCTTGCCGTCGGCCAGAAGCTTGCGGATATGGTCGCGGGCAAAGCGGGCGATCTGCGAATTGAAGCCGCCGCACAGGCCGCGTTCGGCGGTGCAGACGACAAGCAGATGCACGTCGTCCTTGCCGGTGCCGGTCATCAGCGCCGGGGCATCGCCGCCGCCGCCGATCGCCTGGGTGATATTGGCCAGCACCGCGCCCATGCGCTCCGAATAGGGACGCGCCGCTTCCGCCGCTTCCTGCGCGCGACGCAGCTTCGCCGCGGCGACCATCTGCATCGCCTTGGTGATCTTCTGCGTCGCCTTGACCGAGGCGATACGGTTACGAAGGTCTTTTAACGAAGGCATGCTTCAAACCTGATCCCGTCCGTCCTGCTCAAGCAAAGGTCTTGGCGAAGGCGTCGATTTCTGCCTTCAGCCTGGCGCGCAGATCGTCGGACAGCGCCTTCTCCTTACGGATGCCGTCGAGCACGTCCTTGCCGGCCGAGCGCATATGCGACAACAGACCATGCTCGAACTTGCCGACCTGGTTGACCGCCAGCTTGTCGAGATAGCCGTTGACGCCGGCGAAGATCACCGCGACCTGCTCCTCGACTTTGAGCGGCGAGAATTGCGGCTGCTTCAACAGCTCGGTCAGACGCGAGCCGCGGTTGAGCAGGCGTTGCGTGGCGGCGTCGAGATCGGAGCCGAACTGCGCGAAAGCAGCCATTTCGCGGTACTGCGCGAGCTCGCCCTTGATCGACCCGGCAACCTGCTTCATCGCCTTGATCTGCGCCGAGGAGCCGACGCGCGACACCGACAGGCCGACATTGACCGCCGGGCGCACGCCCTGGAAGAACAGATTGGTTTCCAGGAAGATCTGGCCGTCGGTGATCGAGATGACGTTGGTCGGGATATAGGCCGACACGTCGTTGGCCTGCGTTTCGATGATCGGCAGCGCCGTCAGCGACCCACCGCCATTTTCGTCATTGAGCTTGGCGGCGCGCTCGAGCAGGCGCGAGTGCAGGTAGAAGACGTCGCCCGGATAGGCTTCGCGGCCCGGAGGACGGCGCAGCAGCAGCGACATCTGGCGATAGGCGACGGCCTGCTTCGACAGATCGTCGTAGCTGATCAGCGCGTGCATGCCGTTGTCACGGAAATATTCGCCCATGGTGCAGGCGGTGAACGGCGCCAGGAACTGCATCGGCGCCGGATCGGAGGCGGTCGCGGCGATGATGATCGAATAGTCGAGCGCGCCGCGCTCTTCCAGGACCTTGACGAACTGCGCCACCGTCGAGCGCTTCTGGCCGACGGCGACATAGACGCAGTACAGCTTTTCCTTCTCAGGGCCGTTGTCGTGCACCGATTTCTGGTTGAGCATGGTGTCGAGGATGATCGCGGTCTTGCCGGTCTGGCGGTCGCCGATGACCAGCTCGCGCTGGCCGCGGCCGACCGGGATCAGCGCGTCGATGGCCTTGAGGCCGGTCGACATCGGCTCGTTCACCGATTTGCGCGGGATGATGCCGGGCGCTTTGACGTCGACGCGCTTGCGTTCGGTGGCCTGGATCTGGCCTTTGCCGTCAATCGGGTTGCCGAGCGCGTCGACGACGCGGCCGAGCAGGCCCATGCCGACGGGCGCATCGACGATGGCGCCGGTGCGCTTGACGGTGTCGCCTTCCTTGATGTCGCGGTCGGCGCCGAAGATGACGACGCCGACATTGTCGGCCTCGAGGTTGAGCGCCATGCCGCGGATGCCGCCGGGGAACTCGACCATCTCGCCGGCCTGGACGTTGTCGAGGCCGTAGACGCGGGCGATACCGTCACCGACGGACAGCACCTGGCCGACTTCGGAGACCTCGGCCTCCTTGCCGAAATTCTTGATCTGGTCTTTCAGAATTGCGGAAATTTCCGCGGCGCGGATGTCCATCAGCCGACCTCTTTCAGTGCAAGCTTGAGCGAATTGAGTTTGGTTTTGAGCGACGTATCGATCTGGCGCGAGCCGATCTTGACCACCAGTCCGCCGAGCAGCGACGGATCGACGGTGACCGTGATCGCCACGTCCTTGCCGGCGACGCTTTTCAGCGCCGCTTTCAGCTCGGTTTCCTGGGCAGGCGTCAGCGCATGCGCCGAGGTGACCTCGGCGGCGGTCTCACCGCGGTGTTCGGCGGCAATCTGGCGGAATGCCTTGATCATGCCGGGCACTGCGAACAGCCGGCGATTCTGGGCAACGACGCGCAGGAAATTGCCGGTGAGGCCGGTAATCCCTGCTCTGTCGGCGATCGCGGCGATCGCCTTGGCCTGGTCCTCGCTGGAGAAGACAGGGCTCCTGATCAGCCGCGAAAGGTCGGCGCTGCCTTCGAGCATCGTTTCGAACCTGTTGAGGTCGGCCTCGACGCTGGCGACCGAATTGGCCTGCAGCGCGAGTTCGAACAGCGAACCCGCATAGCGTTCTGCGACACCTGAGATTGGCGATGACGATTGGGCCACGGACCGTCTTTTCTCTTGTCTGACAGGCCGCAGATTGTTGGCGCGAGCAAAAACTCTGGCTAAATCTTTGACCTTACTGCATTTTTCCAAGCACGGAGGCGCGGCTTCCGCTATCCCCGGTCGAAAGTCGATTGCCGTCTAGCACAGGCATTTTCAGACCGCAATGCGTCGTCCGGCATGGTTTTCAGGCACTATTGTCGCATCCGCCGGGCGAGTTCAGCAACCAACCCCGGATTGATCCCTGATTCAGGGCAAAAAGCCGAAGGCGAAGGCAAGCGGCAGCGCCGCCAGCACCAGCTCGACGACGATGGAAGCCCGGTTGAACGGCGTGTTGGCGCCATCCGACATCATCGACAGCAGCCGGCCGAAGGCGGTGAACAGCCAGGAGAAGCCGAGCGCCATATAGAGCAGCGGCTGCGCCAGGAGGATGCAGCACAGGCCGAGGCCGAGATAGAAGCCCGACATCCGGCCGCGCCCCTCGGCGATCGCCGCCGCCTTCTCCGGTCTGACCTGCAGCCGCAGGATGCGGAATGCCAGCTGTGGCGCCAGGAATAGCAATAGGCCGAGCAATAGGGTCGCGACCGCGCTCGACCACGCCAGCCACTCGCCCTGGCTCATCGGCCATGGAAACGCAAATTCCATCTTGTCCCCTCGTAAATGCATAGTCGAAATTTCGGACATTCTAGCGAAGCAACTGACATGCGCCAGATGCGCCGTCGGCAATATGCAGGGCGCGTCAGCCCAACGCGAGCGCCGTTGTCTCGACCGGGCTAACAGGACGTTACACAACGGGCTGTTTTTTTCTGCACAATTCCTATATTGTGACTACATGAGACCACAAGAGGTTCCGCGCATGAAGACGATGCAACTACGAGAGGCAAAGGCCAGCCTTTCCGCGCTCGTGGAGGCTGCCGAGAACGGTGAGCCCACGGTTATCACCAAGCACGGCAAGCCCGCAGTCATGGTGGTGCCAATCGGTGAGGGACGGAAACTTTATCCGCAGAACAGCCAAAAAGACTTCGTGGATTTCCTGCTTCGGTATCCAGGCGGCATCGAGCTTGAGCGAAACGAATCGCCGTCGCGGGAAGTGGAGTTTTGACCGGCTATCTGCTTGATACGTCTTTTCTCTCGGCATTTGCACCTGGTCGGCCTCTGCTTCCGGCACACGTGCAGAACTGGGTTGCCGAACAAGGAGAACGCGGCTCTTGGCAGCTCTCGTCGATCATCATCTTGGAGGTGGAACGAGGAATCGCGAAACTGAAGCGGACGGGCGGACATATGAAGGCAGAGCGCATCAATGAGTGGTTCGAAAGGTTGCTTCTAGAGTTCAACCAGCGCATCCTTCCCATCGATTTAGCAATCGCGCGAGAAGCCGGAAAACTGGAAGACGCCACGATCGCCAGAGGCGCCAATCCGGGTCTGGCGGACGTTCTGATCGCAGCTACTGCCCGTTTGCACGGCCTGTCAGTTTTGACGGCCAACACCCGGCATTTTGCGATTCTCGACGTGCCTTACCTGAACCCATTCACCGAACGCGTCTCGAAAGGGTAATTCGACAGCTTACAAAAAGCTCTGCGGGTCGATGTCGACCTGGACTCGCACCGAGCCCCTTATCTTCGGTCCCTCGGCCAACATGGTGCGAATGAACCCTTGCATGTCGGCGCGCCGCTCGCCCTGGATCAGCAGGCGAAAGCGACGGCGGCCGCCGATCAATGACAGCGGCGCCTCGGCCGGGCCGAGCACGAACAGGTCGGTGGCTTGCGGCGCGGCGCGACGCAGGCCACGGGCGTGCCCTTCGGCTTCGGCCCGTGTCGCCGCGCTGACGATGACGCCGGCGAGCCTGCCGAAGGGCGGCAGCCCCGCCCGCTCACGCTCGGCGATCTCGCGCTCGTAGAAGGACTCGGCATCGCCGGAGACGATCGCGCGCATCACCGGGTGGTCGGGTTGGAAGGTCTGCAGCAGGCCGAGGCTTTTCTTGCCGGTACGGCCGGCGCGGCCGGTCACCTGGCTGAGCAGTTGGAAGGTGCGCTCGGCGGCGCGCGGATCGCCATTGGCAAGGCCGAGATCGGCATCGACCACACCGACCAGCGTCATGTTGGGGAAATTATGGCCCTTGGCGACGAGTTGCGTGCCGATGACGATGTCGGCCTCGCCATTGGCGATGGCTTCAAGCTCGAGCCGCAGCCGGCGCACGCCGCCCATCAGGTCGGACGACAGTACGATAGTGCGGGCATCGGGGAAATGCGCGACGACCTCCTCGGCGATGCGCTCGACGCCTGGCCCGCAGGCGACCAGATGATCGAGCGTGCCGCATTCCGGACAGGCTTCGGGCCGGCGTTCATTGTGCCCGCAATGGTGGCAGACGAGCTGGCCGCGAAAGCGGTGCTCGACCAGCCAGGCCGAGCAGACCGGACAGCCGAAGCGGTGGCCGCAGACCCGGCAGAGCGTCAGCGGCGCATAGCCGCGCCGGTTGAGGAACAGCAGCGACTGTTCCTTTCTTTCCAGCGTCTGCCGTATATGGCCGACCAGTACAGGCGACAGGAAGCCGCCGCGTGCCGGCGGCGCGCGGCGCATGTCGATCGTCTTGAGATCGGGAAGTGCCGCCTCGGCAAAGCGCGCCGAAAGCACCGCCCTGCTGTAGCGGCCCTGGCTGGCATTGACCCGGCTTTCGACTGACGGTGTCGCCGAAGCGAGCACGACCGGAAAGCCGCCGATATGGCCGCGCACCACGGCCATGTCGCGCGCGTTGTAAAAGACGCGATCCTCCTGCTTGTAGGCGGGATCGTGCTCTTCGTCGACGACGATCAATCCAAGCTCGCTGAACGGCAGGAACAGCGCCGAGCGCGCGCCGGCGACGACCCGCACGCCGCCTTCCGCCACCTGCCGCCAGACCTTTTCGCGCATTCTTGGCGGCAGGTCCGAGTGCCACTCCGCCGGCTTGGCGCCGAACCGCTCCTGGAAGCGTTCGAGGAAAGCGTGGGTCAGCGCAATTTCCGGCAGCAGGATCAGCACCTGCTTGCCACGATCGAGCGCGGCCGCGACCGCCTCGAAATAGACCTCCGTCTTGCCGGATCCGGTTACACCGTCGAGCAGGGTGACGCCGAATGTACCGGTCGCGACATTGGCGCGCAGCGTCTCGGCGGCATCGCTCTGGTCGGGCATCAGTGAAGGCACGGCGTAGCCGGGATCGGGTGCTGCGACCACCGGCCGCGGCGGGATCATCACCGTCTCGAATACGCCCTGCGCCCTCAGCCCGTCCACCACCGTCGACGACACGCCTGCCGCATGCGCCAGGCCGGATCGCGTCCAGGCAAGTCCGCCTTCGGCCGTCTCCAGCACGCGCGTCCTCGCCTCCGTCATCCGGTCGGGCTTGGCGAAGGTGCGCTGCAGCCCTTCGATCCACGGCTCCGGGTCGAACGCCTCCGGCGCCCTGAGCAGCATGCGCGCCACCATGCCGGGCGGCGACAGTGTGTACTGCGCCACCCAATCGACAAAACGCCGCATCGCGCGGTCGATCGGCGGGCAGTCGAAAACCTGCTCGATCGGCCGCAATTTCTTCGCGTCGACCTTTTCGACGGCGCCGTCCCAGACGATGCCGGCGACCTGGCGGGGCCCAAGCGGAACGCGCACGATCGAGCCCGGCACCACGCGCATGCCAGCCGGCACGGCATAGGTGTAGGGGCGCTCGGCGGGCATCGGCACCAGCACCGGTGCGGCCGCGACAAAGGGCGAATCTTCGATCATGAGGCGTGACCTTGCCCCGACTTTGGTCTAGATCAAAGTCCGACCCCAAATGTGCATGACGTGCACATGAAAAATCTTCAGGAGACCGCCATGAAATTTTTTGTCGACACCGCCGATGTCAAGGAAATCCGCGAGCTGAACGATTTGGGGCTGCTCGACGGCGTAACCACCAATCCGTCGCTGATCCTGAAATCCGGCGGCAAGATCGCCGACGTCACAAGAGAGATCTGCGAGATCGTCAAGGGCCCAGTCTCGGCCGAAGTCGTCGCCACCGAATACAAGGACATGATGACGGAGGCCAAGATCCTGGCCAGGATCGCCGACAATGTCTGCATCAAGGTGCCGCTGACGCTCGACGGCCTGAGAGCCTGCAAGGACATCCGGTCGGACGGCCGCATGGTCAACGTCACGCTGTGCTTCTCGGCCACCCAGGCGCTGCTCGCCGCCAAGGCCGGCGCCTCCTTCATCTCGCCCTTCGTCGGCCGCATCGACGATAGCGGCTGGGACGGCATGGAGCTGATTGCCGATATCCGCACCATCTACGACAATTATGACTTCCACACTGAAATCCTGACCGCTTCGGTGCGTACCGTGAACCATGTCAAGCAGGCGGCGCTGATCGGTGCCGATGTCATCACCGCGCCGCCGGCGACGCTCAAGGCGCTGGTCAAGCACCCGCTGACCGACAAGGGCCTGGAACTGTTCCTCGCCGACTGGGCAAAGACCGGGCAGAAGATCGGCTGAAGCGACTATCCTACGAACAAAAAAGGCCGAGCAATCGGCCTTTTTTGCAGATTGCGCACTCTGGAAAGACCTAGCTTGCCGCCGGCTTGCCGTGCTTGATCAGATCCTGGGCAATCGACAGCCGCAGCACATCTGCCAGCTCGCGCGCCGCACGGTTCTCGGCGTCGATCTGGGCCCGGTATGACGCGAATTCCTGGCGCGGCCTGTCGTATGACGACGGAATCGAGCGCTTGCCCCTCGCTATGACCGTGCCCGTCTTGGCATCGCTGAGCACATAGTTGGCAGTCAGCGTCACAGTGCCGGCGGTCGGCTCGTCTTCGTCGGTCGTGACCTGCTCGATTGCCGCCGATTCGACGAGTTCGGAGACGCCGAGATCAAGCGAATAGACCGGCGAAGCCGGCTCGCCGGCGCCCTGGCCGAGCGCGAAGATCAAATTGTTGCGGACCTGCTGAGCGTAGCGGGTCTTGACCGGCTTGACCGAGATCGATGCCAGCTCGGCAGCGGCGCCGACCTGCGAGCCGGCGATCAGCGGCGCGCTCGAATAGAGCGGCCGCACCGTGCAGGCGGACACCAGCGCCACCGAGGCGAGCAGCCCGTAAAGCACGATACGGCGCAGCGTCAGCTCCGCTTTTTTCGGATCAGGCAACGACATTGACGATCCTCTGCGGCACGATGATCACCTTGCGCGGCGCCTTACCTTCGAGCGCTTTCTGCACGAAGTCGAGGGCCAGAACCGCTTTTTCGACCGCACCTTGGTCCGCGTCGCGGGCAATTGTCAAATCGCCGCGCTTCTTACCGTTGACCTGGACCGGCAGCACGATCTCGGCGTCGACGACAAGCGAGGGATCGTAGTCCGGCCAGGGCCGTTCGGCGACAAGGTCGGTGCCGCCGAGCCTCTGCCAGCACTCCTCGGCCAGATGCGGCATGACCGGCGCGATCAGGTGCACCAGGATCTCGACGGCCTCACGGCAGGCCGCTTGCAGCGCCGGATCGGCCTTGCCCGCTGCCGCCTCGTTGAGCGGCACGGTCAAGGCATTGGCGAGCTCGTAGATGCGGGCGATGGCGCGGTTGAACGCGAGCTTTTCGATATCCTCGCCGACCGACTTCAGGATCTTGTGCGCGGCCTTGGACACTGTCCCGGCCTCGCCGTCCTTCGCCGCCTCTGGCCGGACTCCGGCGAGCGATTCGGCAGCCGTCGACACCAGGCGCCAGATGCGCTGGATGAAGCGATGCGCGCCTGCCGCACCCTCGTCGGTCCATTCGACATCGCGTTCGGGCGGCGAGTCCGACAGCATGAACCAGCGCGCCGTATCGGCGCCGTAGCCGTCGGTGATCTCTTCCGGACTCACCGTATTCTTCTTCGACTTCGACATTTTTTCGAGCGGACCGATCACCGCCTCTTCGCCGGTGGCGATTTCGAAGGCGCGGCGCTTGCCGTCGGCGTCTTCAAGCCTGACCTCGCTTGGCGCAAGCCAGCGGCCGTTCGAGGCGCCGCCAACCCGATAGGTCTCGTGCACCACCATGCCTTGCGTGAACAGGCCCCTGAACGGCTCGGCGAGATCGACATGGCCGGTCTCGCGCATGGCGCGGGTGAAAAAGCGCGAATAGAGCAAATGCAGGATCGCATGCTCAATACCGCCAATATACTGGTCGACCGGCAGCCATTCAGTCGCGGCCTCGGGATCGGTCGGATCGTTTGCCCAGGGCGCGGTGAAGCGCGCGAAATACCACGAAGAATCGACGAACGTGTCCATCGTGTCGGTTTCGCGCCGCGCATCCTTGCCGCAGCGTGGGCATTTGACGTGCCGCCATGTCGGATGCCGATCGAGCGGATTGCCCGGCCGGTCGAACTCGATGTCGTCCGGCAGCTTGACAGGCAGGTCGGCTTTCGGCACCGGCACCACGCCGCAATCCTCGCAATGGATCATCGGGATCGGGCAGCCCCAATAGCGCTGGCGCGAAATGCCCCAGTCGCGCAGGCGGAAATTCACCTTGCGCTCTGCCATCGGCCGGTTGCCGATGGTCCTTTGTTCCAGCAGCTTCGCCACCTCGTCGAATGCCTGATCCGGCTTCATGCCGTCGAGGAAGCGCGAATTGATCATCGCGCCATCATCGACATAAGCCTCGTCGATGACCTGGAAGCTTCCTTGATTCTCGCCTTCCGGCATCACCACCGGAATGACCGGAAGGCCGTATCTGTTGGCGAAGTCGAGGTCGCGCTGGTCATGTGCCGGGCAGCCGAAGATGGCGCCGGTGCCATAGTCCATCAGCACGAAATTGGCGACGTAGACGGGCAGAGTCCACCTCTCGTCGAACGGATGGACAACGCGAATGCCGGTATCGAAACCCTTCTTCTCGGCCGTCTCCAAGGCCGCCGCCGAAGTGCCCATATGGCGGACCTCGTCGATGAACTTTGCCAATGCCGGATTGTCTTCGGCGGCCTTTTTGGCCAGCGGATGGTCGGCCGCAATCGCCATGAAGGAGGCGCCGAAGATGGTGTCGGGCCTGGTCGTATAGACTTCGAGCTCATGCTCGCCGGCGGCTGGCTTGGCCAGCGGCCAGCGGATCAGCAGCCCTTCTGAACGGCCGATCCAGTTCGCCTGCATCAGCTTCACTTTTTCCGGCCAGTCATCGAGTTGGTCGAGCGAATCCAGCAGATCCTGCGCGTAATCGGTGATCTTGAAGAACCACTGCGTCAGCTCGCGCTGTTCCACCAGCGCGCCTGAGCGCCAGCCGCGTCCGTCGATGACCTGCTCGTTGGCAAGCACCGTCATGTCCTCCGGATCCCAGTTGACCTTGGAGGATTTGCGCGTCACCAGCCCCTTCTCGACGAAATCGAGGAACAGCATCTGCTGGCGGTGATAGTAGTCGACATCGCAGGTGGCGAACTCGCGCGCCCAATCGAGCGACAGGCCCATGACCTTGAGCTGCTCGCGCATGGCGGCAATGTTCTGATAGGTCCAGTCCTTGGGATGGACCTTGTTCTGCATCGCCGCGTTTTCGGCTGGCATGCCAAAGGCGTCCCAGCCCATCGGGTGCAGCACGTTGAAACCCTTGGCCCGCTTGTAGCGCGCCACCACGTCGCCCATCGTATAGTTGCGGGTATGACCGATATGGATGCGCCCCGACGGATACGGGAACATCTCCAGCACGTAGTATTTCGGGCGCGGGTCGTCATTGTCGGCTTCGAACAGCTTCTTGGCGTCCCAGGCCTTCTGCCATTTGGGCTCTGACGCGCGCGGATTGTATCGTTCGGTTGCCATCGGGTGTTTTTCACTTAAAAGCATGCACGAGCCGCCGGACAATGCCCGGGCGGCTCAGGAAATGTCGTCGCGGTGTTCACCATGGATTGCCGGACCCGTCAACTGCGGCGATCCGGCGAAAAGCCAAACACAGGCAGGATATAGGCATGGCGAGCGCCGTCGAACAGCTTTTCACGGTCAAGGCAAGGATCGCTGTCGCCGAGCGCGAGGCAGGCCGCGAGGCCGGAGCGGTGACGCTGGTCGCAGTCTCGAAAACCTTCGATGCCGCCGACATCCGCCCGATTATCGAGGCCGGCCAGCGAATCTTCGGTGAAAACCGCGTCCAGGAAGCACAGGCCAAATGGCCGGTGCTGAAGGAGGCGTTTTCCGACATCGAGCTGCATCTGATCGGTCCGCTGCAATCGAACAAGGCCAAGGAAGCGGTGGCATTGTTCGACGTGATCGAAACCGTCGACCGTGAAAAGATCGCCGCAGAGCTGGCCAAGGAGATCGCCAGGCAAGGCCGGTCACCAAGGCTGTATGTCCAGGTCAACACCGGCTCCGAGCCGCAAAAGGCCGGCATCGAGCCGCGCGAGGCCGTCGCCTTCGTGGCCCGTTGCCGCTCGGTTCACGCCCTCGCCATCGAAGGGCTGATGTGCATTCCGCCGGCCGACGAGAACCCCGGTCCGCATTTCGCGCTGCTGGAAAAGCTTGGGCTTGAGGCCGGCGTCGACAAGCTCTCCATGGGCATGTCCGGCGACTACGAAACCGCGATCGCCTTCGGCGCGACCAGTGTCAGGGTTGGATCGGCGATTTTCGGCGCCAGATGAGGCGCAGCCGGCCTTAGGCCACAGGCTGACATTGACTAAGGCAGCGTATAGAAACGGAACGTTTCGTTCCTATATGGGTCGAGTTATCTCAACCCGTCTGGAGCCACCATGCGTTACAATCAACTTGGAAATACGGGGATGTTCGTCTCCGAACTTTGCCTCGGCACGATGACGTTCGGCGCGGCCGGCGAGAATGCCCAATGGGGCCTGATCGCCAGCCTCGACCAGAAGGGCGTCGACGAGATCGTTGCCCGCTCGCTCGCCGCCGGCGTCAATTTCTTCGACACGGCGGATGTCTATTCCTTCGGCGCCTCGGAACGGCTTCTCGGCCAGTCGCTCAGGAATCTTGGCGTCAACCGACAGGACGTGATCATCGCCACCAAGGTCCATGGCGCCATGGGCGGGGGCCCGAACCAGCGTGGTTCCTCGCGCGGCCACATCATGGATTCGGTCGAAGGCAGCCTTGAGCGGCTGCAGCTCGATCACATCGATCTCTACCAGCTGCACGGCACCGACACGGTGACGCCGATCGACGAAACGCTGCGGGCGCTCGACGACCTGGTTGCCGCCGGCAAGGTCCGCTATGTCGGCGTCTCGAACTGGCAGGCTTGGCGCATCGCCAAGGCGCTGGGTATTGCCGAGCGCAAGGGATTTGCCCGCTTCGAGACCGTGCAGTCGTACTACTCGATCGCCGGCCGCGATCTCGAGCGCGAAATCGTGCCGCTGCTCAACGAGGAGAAGCTCGGGCTGATGGTCTGGTCGCCGATGGCTGGCGGCCTGCTCTCCGGCAAATACGGACCGGGCGCCCCCGGCAATGGCGAGGGCCGCCGCGCCAGCTTCAATTTCCCGCCGGTCAATGAGGACCGTGCCTGGGCAGCAGTCGCCGTCATGCGCGAGATCGCCGCCAAGCACGGCGTCAGCGTCGCCACGGTGGCGCTCGGCTATGTCCTGGCCAAGCCATTCGTGATGAGCGTCATCATCGGCGCCAGCCGCATGGAGCAGCTGGAACAGAACCTTGCAGCCACCGAGTTGAAGCTCGATGCCGATGATCTCGTTCGCCTCGACGAAGTCAGTACCCTGCCCGCCGAATACCCCGGCTGGATGGTGGAACGTCAGGCTGCCGGCCGGCGTCCGGCGCCCGTTGTGCCGAAAACGTAACTCAAACTCACCTTCGATTCGATGCTTCGGGAGCCGGCAGGCTCCCGATCTTTTTTGGGCTCAGGTCAGCCGGACAGTCTCGACCAAAAAGTCCAAAAACGCCCGCACCCGCGCCGGCAGATGCTTGCCTTGGCCGACATAGACGGCGTGGGTGAGTTCCTCGTCGCCGGGGTTGAACTCTTCCAGCAGCGGCAGAAGCCGGCCGGCGGCAATGTCGGCCTCCACATGCCAGCGTGCCAGCCGGGCGATGCCCGCCCCCGAGAGCGCCATCAGCCGCATCGCCTCGCCGTCGCTGACCAGCGTATTTCCGATGATCGACAGGGTGATCGGCTTGCCGGCCGCGTCGATAAAAGGCCAGCCCTCGAGGTGACGTACGAAACGGAAGCCCATCCGGTTGTGACGATCGAGATCGGCGGGCTCCTTGGGCGTGCCACGCGCTTCGAGATACGATGGCGCCGCAACGACGACGACCCGGCTCTGCCCGAGCTTGCGCGCCACCAACCGTGATTCGCCGAGCGGTCCAGCGCGGATGGCGACGTCAGCGCGCTCCTCCATCAGGTCGATGACATCGTCGGTCAACACCAGATCGACCGAGATTTCGGGGTAGCGCTCCAGGAAACGCGGCAAAAGCGGGATCAGCCGATGCTGCCCGAAAGGCACGTAGCTGTTGATCCGCAGCCGGCCACGCGGCGCGGCACCCGCCGCTGCCTCGCGCTCGGCCGCCGCCATGTCGGCCAGGACGCGCACGCCGCTGTCGAAGAACGCCGCCCCCTCCGGCGTCAGTTGCAGCTTGCGCGTCGAACGGCTGACCAGCCGCGCACCAAGCCGCGCCTCCAGCCGCGCGATCAGCTTGCTCACCGCCGACGGTGTCATCCGCAACGCGCGGGCAGCGGCTGAAAAGCTGCCCGCCTCGACGACGCGGACGAACACTTCGATCTCGCCGGAGCGATTGATGTCGGGCCTGGCCATTGGTGAATCTATTTCACAGACGATGTGCCCGATGCAAGGCTGGTTCACAGCACATCGCGGCACGATCTTCCGGATCGGGGCGTGGGAGGACACGGCGCCCGTCGTCAAAACTGGTTGTCATCGAAGTGGGAACCGCCATGCCCCTTGCTCTTTACGCTCTTGCCGCCGGTGCCTTTGGCATCGGCGTCACCGAATTCGTCATCATGGGCCTGCTGCTCGACGTCAGCACTGATCTCGGCGTCTCGATCTCAGCTTCCGGCCAGCTGATTTCCGGCTATGCGCTGGGCGTCGTCATCGGCGCGCCGCTGCTGACGATCGCGACCGGCCGTTGGCCGCGCAAAACCGTGCTTCTGGCGCTGATGGCGATCTTCACGCTGGGCAACCTCGCTTGTGCGCTTGCCCCAGACTACTGGACGCTGATGGGTGCGCGCGTACTGACCGCCTTCGCTCACGGCACCTTCTTCGGCGTCGGCTCGGTCGTGGCGACCGGACTGGTTGCGCCCAACAAGAAAGCCTCGGCGATCGCCCTGATGTTCACCGGCCTGACCATCGCCAGCATCCTCGGCGTGCCCTTCGGCACATGGCTCGGCCAAGCCTTCGGCTGGCGCGCGACCTTCTGGGCGGTGACCCTGGTCGGCATCGCAGCCTTTACCATCATTCTGCTGCTGGTGCCGCGCAGCCGAACAGAGCCTGAGAAGGGCAATTTGCGCGCCGATCTCGCCGTGCTCGGCCGCACGCCGGTCCTGCTTGGCTTTGCCACCACCGTGCTTGGCTATGCCGGCGTCTTTGCCGTCTTCACCTACATCGCCCCGTTGCTGACCGAGATCACCGGTTTTGACGAAGCAGCGGTGTCGCCGATCCTGCTGGTCTTCGGCGGCGGCCTCATCGCCGGCAACCTCGCCGGCGGCAAGTTCGCCGACCGCTGGCTGGTACCATCCGTTCTCGGCAGTCTTGTCGTGCTGACGCTGGTGCTCGGCACCATGACCTTCGCCCTGCACAGCCAGGTCATGGCCGTTATTTATGTCGGCCTGCTCGGCGCCGCCGCCTTCGCCACCGTGGCGCCGCTGCAAATGTGGGTACTGGAAAAGGCACAAGGCGCCGGCCAGAGCCTCGCCTCATCCTTCAACATCGCCGCCTTCAACCTCGGCAATGCTGCCGGCGCCTGGCTCGGCGGCGTGGTCATCGCCCATGGTCCCGGCCTCGATGCCGTCACCTGGGTCGCGGCGCTGTTGCCGCTTTCAGCGCTTGCCGTGGCGGCGTTTGCGCTGCGTCTCGACCGAGATCCTGTCCTCGCTACACCGGAAATCGCGCGGTCATAGAACGCAAACCTCAACCAATCTTTGAAACAGCCATCCTTCCACAAGGAGCAAACCCATGGATTATCGAAATCTTGGCGCATCAGGCCTGAAGGTCCCGGTGCTTTCGTTCGGCGCTGGAACCTTCGGCGGTTCAGGCCCGCTGTTCGGCGCCTGGGGAAACAGCGATGCGACGGAAGCACGGCGGCTGGTCGACATCTGCCTTGAGGCCGGCGTCTACCTGTTCGACACCGCCGACGTCTATTCGAATGGCGCTTCCGAACAAGTGCTCGGCGCTGCCATCAAGGGCCGCCGCGATGCCGTGCTGATCTCGACCAAGACCTCGCTGCCGATGGGCGACGGTCCCAACGATGCCGGATCGTCACGTTCACGCCTGATCAAGGCTGTCGAAGACGCGCTGGGGCGCCTTGGCACCGACTACATCGACCTGCTGCAACTGCACGCCTTCGACGCAGCAACACCGATCGAGGAGGTGCTGTCGACACTGGACAGTCTCGTGCGCGCCGGCAAACTGCGTTATGTCGGCGTCTCCAATTTTTCCGGCTGGCAAGTGATGAAATCGCTCGGCCTGGCGGGCAGATACGGCTATCCCCGATACGTCGCCCATCAGGTCTATTATTCGCTGGTCGGACGCGACTATGAATGGGAGTTGATGCCGCTCGGCCTCGACCAGGGTGTCGGTGCGCTGGTGTGGAGCCCGCTCGGCTGGGCCCGCCTGACCGGCAAGATCCGCCGTGGCCAGAAGCTGCCTGAGAAAAGCCGGCTGCACGACACGGCAAGCTTCGGACCGCCCGTCGAGGATGAGCATCTCTATCGGGTCGTCGACGCGCTTGATGTTGTCGCCGAGGAAACCGGCAAGACCATACCGCAGATCGCCATCAATTGGCTGCTGCAGCGGCCGACCGTCGCCTCCGTCATCGTCGGCGCGCGCAACGAGGAGCAGTTGCGCCAGAATCTCGGCGCCGTCGGCTGGTCGTTGACAGCCGAGCAGATGAAGAAGCTCGACACGGCAAGTGAGGTCACCGCACCCTATCCGTATTTTCCCTATCGCCGGCAGGAGGGTTTTGCCCGGCTGAACCCGCCCGCAGTCTGACGCTCCAAAAGCTGGGCGGCGGCTCCCAGGCTGCCGCCCGCCCGGCTAATGCAGAACGAACTCGCCGTCGACCTTGCGCCATTCGTTAGGCGCGATCAACTTCTGGTGCGTGTAGCTGACCGAATGCAGCGGGCCTTCGAGCTTGGCCTTCCAGAACTCGATGAAGCGGATCAGCACCGGGAATTTCGGGGCGATGTCGTAATCCTGCCAGATGAAGCTCTGCAGCAGATGCGGATGATCTGGAAAGTGATAAAGAATCTTGGCCGTGGTCAAGCCATAGCCCTTGAGCATCAGGTCCATTTCGGAATGGTCGCGCATTGCGGTCCCCTGGTTGATTCTCCTTCCTCCCAGCCTGAAATTGTGCACCCCATTTGCTTAATCGTCTATTGATATTTCTGCGATCGAACCAGATTCCTCCCGCAAAAACATGCGCTTAGCAGCCGACTCACGAGAGTGCTGACACGACCCGGCAAAGCACCTGCGGCATCCCGCCGCGCGAATCCAACGTCTAATGTTGCCGTCGCGGCCGAACTGTTAATAATGCGCGCGAATTCGCGGCCGCATCGCCGCGATCCTGCCGGCAGTCAAGCCGGCGGTTTGGTTTTGGGGAGGAAGGCGAAGAAATGTCCGATGTTCATGTCCATCGCGTCCAGCCGGCGTGGAAGAAGAACGCGCTGATTGACAACGACACCTACCTGAAATGGTACGCCGACAGTGTCAAGAACCCGGACAAGTTCTGGGGCAAGCACGGCAAGCGCATCGACTGGTTCAAGCCCTACAGCAAGGTCAAGAACACGTCCTTCGACGGCCAGGTCTCAATCAAATGGTTCGAGGATGGCCAGACCAACGTTTCCTGGAACTGCATCGACCGGCATCTGAAGAAGCGCGGCGAACAGACCGCCATCATCTGGGAAGGCGACAATCCCTACGACGACAGGAAGATCACCTATAACGAGCTTTACGCGCATGTCTGCCGCCTCGCCAATGTGATGAAAAAGCACGGCATCAAGAAGGGCGACCGCGTAACCATCTACATGCCGATGATCCCGGAGGCCGCTTATGCGATGCTCGCCTGCACGCGCATCGGCGCCATTCATTCGGTCGTCTTCGGCGGCTTTTCGCCGGATGCGCTGGCCGGACGCATCGATGACTGCAAGTCGACCTTCGTCATCACCGCCGACGAAGGCCTGCGGGGCGGCAAGCCTATCCCGCTGAAGGAGAACACCGACAAGGCGATCGAGATCGCCGCCAAGGCCGGAACGAAAGTCGAAAAGGTCTTGGTCGTGCGCCGCACCGGCGGCAAGACCGGCTGGGCCGCCGGGCGCGACGTCTGGTACCATGACGAGGTCGCCACGGTTAAGGCCGAATGCAAGCCCGAGAAGATGAATGCCGAGGACCCGCTGTTCATCCTCTACACATCCGGCTCGACCGGCAAGCCAAAGGGCGTGCTGCACACCACCGCCGGCTATCTCGTCTATGTCTCGATGACCCACCAATATGTCTTCGACTATCATGACGGCGATATCTACTGGTGCACCGCCGATGTCGGCTGGGTCACCGGCCACAGCTATATCGTCTACGGGCCGCTCGCCAACGGCGCCACCACGCTGATGTTCGAAGGCGTGCCGAACTACCCGTCGCAGTCGCGTTTCTGGGACGTGATCGACAAGCACAAGGTCAACATCTTCTACACGGCGCCGACGGCGTTGCGCGCGCTGATGGGCGCCGGCGATGCCCATGTCACCAAAACGTCGCGCAAGTCGCTGCGCGTGCTCGGCACCGTCGGCGAGCCGATCAATCCGGAAGCCTGGGAGTGGTATTTCAACGTCGTAGGCAACGGCAAGGTGCCGATCGTCGATACCTGGTGGCAGACCGAGACCGGCGGCATCATGATCACGCCGGTTCCGGGCGCCACCCACCTCAAGGCGGGTTCGGCGACGCGGCCCTTCTTTGGCGTCAAGCCGCAGCTGGTCGATACCGACGGCAAGGTGCTCGAAGGCGAAGCCAGCGGCAATCTTTGTATTGCCGACTCATGGCCGGGCCAGACGCGCACCGTCTATGGCGATCACGACCGCTTCGTGCAGACCTATTTCTCGACCTACAAGGGCAGATACTTCACCGGCGACGGCTGCCGCCGCGATGCTGACGGCTACTACTGGATCACCGGCCGCGTCGACGACGTCATCAACGTCTCCGGCCACCGCATGGGCACCGCCGAGGTCGAATCGGCGCTGGTTTCGCATGAGAAGGTCTCGGAGGCCGCCGTCGTCGGCTACCCGCACGATATCAAGGGCCAGGGCATCTATTGCTATGTCACGCTGATGGCCGGCGAAACGCCAAGCGAGGAATTGCGCCAGGAACTCGTCGCCCATGTCCGCAAGGAGATCGGCGCCATCGCTTCGCCCGACAAGATCCAGTTCGCGCCCGGCCTGCCGAAGACGCGTTCCGGCAAGATCATGCGACGCATCCTGCGCAAGATCGCCGAGGATGATTTTGCCGCGCTCGGCGATACCTCGACGCTGGCCGATCCGGCGGTCGTCGACGACCTTATCGCTAACCGGCAAAACAAGAAGGGCTGATGCAACCCGCATTGGGCGCCGTCACCGAGCTTTGGCGCTATCCCGCGAGCTCGCTCGCCGGCGAGTTTCAGCAGGCGATCTCCGTCGACTGGCATACCGTCGAAGGCGACCGCCTGTTTGGTCTTGTCGATACCTCGACCGATGAAATCGCACGGCCCGACCGCGAAGCGAAATGGCACAAGGTGCCCCGCATCCGCACCCGGCTGTCGCAGGCCGGCAGGCTGGAGGTCGCCATCCCCGACGGACGCTGGCTTTCGGCACCTGGCGCGCAAAGTGATCGCGCCATTTGCGCCTATCTCGGCTTTGCGGCTTCCATCCGGCCGTTCCGTCGGGAAAATGCGGCTCCGGATTACGCCGGCCCTCTGCTGACGGAACGCTACGTCAAAGCCCCTATTCATCTGCTGACCAGCGCCTCACTGGCGCGTTTGAAAGTGCTGCATCCAGAGGGCACCGCCGACGCGCGCCGCTTCCGCCCCAACATCGTCGTCGATATGCCGGAGGTCGAGGGATCGTTCCCCGAGACGGAATGGATCGGGCGCAAGCTGGCAATCGGCGACCTGCTCCTGACCATCTCCGAGCCGTGCCGCCGCTGCGGCTTCACCATCATTGGCCAGGACGGGTTCGACCACGACCCGGCAATCCTGCGCAGCCTGGTCCGCCACAACGCCCATAACCTCGGCGTCTACTGCACCGTCGATCGACCGGCCCGCGTCGAGATCGGCGCCACGATGCGCCTCCTGTAGCTATCGGTACAAATCCGCCCGCGTCGGCGGCAGACCGCTCGGCCCACGCGCGCGCCTTGTGGCGACGGTCTGGAAAACCTGCGCCGAGGCGCGTTCGAAGGTAATCGAGCAGCCGGTGAGATAAAGCAGCCAGAGCCGCGCCTTGGCTTCGCCGACCTCGGCGATAGCTTCGTCGAAGCGTGCGTGGAGGCGCTCGGCCCATAGCCTGCAGGTGCGCGCATAGTGCTCGCGCAAATTTTCGACGTCGTAGACGAGGAAGCCGTGCGCCTCGAGATTGCCGAGCGTCATGCCGATCGTATCGAGTTCGCCGCCCGGAAAAATGTATTTGATCAGCGCCTTGAATTCCGGCCCCTTGCGCAGCGTCTTCTTCAAGCTGCCCTTGTCGCGCCGGGTGATGGCGTGGTGCAGATAGATGCCGCCCGGCTTGAGCAGGCGATGGATCCTCGAGAAATAGGCCGCATGGTTGGCAAGCCCCAGATGCTCGAACATGCCGATCGACGAGATCTTGTCGAAGGAGCCGGACAGCTCGGCATAGGACTTTATCTCGATGGTGATGCGGTCCTCCAGCCCCTCGGCGCGGATGCGTTCACGGGCGAGCTCGGTCTGTGCTTCCGATAGCGAGACGCCGTGGCCGACGACGCCATAATTCTTCACCGCATGGATGAGCATCGCTCCCCAGCCGCAGCCGATGTCGAGCAATCTATCGCCGGGCTTCAGCCGAAGCTTGCGGCAGATATGGTCGAGCTTGTCTCTCTGGGCCTGATCGATATCGTTGGCGAAATCCTTGAAGTAGCCGCAGCTATAGACCATGCGCTCGTCGAGGAAGAGCCGGTAGAATGCGTTGGAAATGTCGTAATGATGCTGGATCGCCTCCTTGCTCGAACCGCTGACGAAAGGATTGCGGCCGGAAAGATCGGTTCGCGTCGTCATCTGTTTTCGCGAAAACAGCACCGCCGGCAGGTCGCGCAGGATCGCCAGCTTCGGCAATGTCTTGAGCTTCGTCCTGAGCTTGCCGTGCGTGGGCAAGGCGTAGAAATCGAACAGCGATCCGTCTTCGACGTCGACCGCCTTGGCAATCCACATCTCGATCAGCGTCGATAAAGAGGGCCGACGTACGATCTGCCAGACGATGTCCTGGTCGTTGATGGTGAGCACCGGGCCGGCAGCCGGGCCGATCCGCTCGCCTGTCCACAGCCTCACCGCAAAACCCGGCTTCAGCGTCTCGATGACCGTCCGAACAATCCGGGCCGCTCTCTCGGCTGCCTCCATCCCCGTCCTCCCTTACCCGGCAAAATAGTGGCCCGGAACAATAGCGGCTCGATCTTGCCTGCCCGATCGGCCGGCCGCAAGCCGCCCGAGTGCACAAGCAGGCTTGTTCAGGATTTTCGGGTGCCGCGCCTTGCCATTTGCCGGATGACACCCCATCATGAGGGAGTGTTCAACAAATCGAAAGGAGGTGATCCGATGTCGAGTGATTTCGTTTTCCAGAACGTGGCCTCAGCGGATCGCACTTTCGGGAAGCAGTCTTCCCGCTAAGGCGCGAGATGCGCGGCTGGCGACCAGGGTCGCCGCCAGGAGCCGCGCCATGGACGGAAACACGGAAGGCCGCCGGCTTCGCGAGAAACGGCGGCCTTTTCTTTTTTGGGCTGTTGTCCCCTATTTGGTTACGGTTAACATCTCGACGTTGCGCGCTATATCCTGGAAAGCCTGGTTGAGTTCCGTTCCATTGGCCGCCTGATAAAAGTGCTTGATCTTGGCGGTGTCCGGGCTCGCGCAATCCTGGAGCGTCGCCTTGGCATTCGTTTCGTTTAGGTCAAACCCAATGGTGAAGACCTCGATGCCCTTGTCGCGCATGGCAGCGCAAAGTTTCTTGGCGGCCGTGCGGGTCGGCTCCTTGCCGGCGTCATTGTAGACGTCGCTCACCGTGCTCGCATCGAAGTAGGACAGGTTGAATTCGCCGTCGGTCATCAGGATCGCGATCTTGGCGACCTTCTTTGGATCCATCTTGGCCGGCCGCTGCGAAGTCCTCATGATGCCCCCCCAGTTCTCCGAGAGCATGTACCAGGTCCACTGCACGCCGATATGGCCGGCGGTGCCGCCGGAGGCGACGAAATTCTTGATGACCGTCTTGAGCGCCGTCGCATCCGCTGTCAGCGGCATCAGCGCGGCGCTCGGGCAGGCGGCGGTGCCGGTTTGCCAGGCGAAGGACGACAGCAGGTAGTCGCGGTTGACCATGCTGGCGTCGGGGCCTGCGTCCGAATATTGATAGATCCCCTTGCGCTCGGTGGCGCAATTATCGGGACGGATAAAGCCCGAGACATACTGCACGGCGTCATTGGCCGGCGCCTGTTTGCGTTGACTGGCGGTGGTTTCCACATAGACGCTGCTGACGGCAAGCGCGCCGGCATTCACCGAATTCGCGTAGGGCACGATGGAGACGCGCACTCGCGGGTTGGCAGGGTCCTGGCCGCCCAGGAAACTGTCGACGGCATTCGCCGCGGCCGCCCGTAGATCGATGATTTTCTGGCCGGCCATCGAACCGGTCACGTCCAGCATCATGGCGACTTCGATCTGCTTGTCCGAATAGAGCGCCATCGTCGATGCGGGGACGCGTTGCATGCCAACCGTGCTGAAAAGCGGGAAATAGTAGTTGACGTTGACATGGACGTCCGCCTGGACAGTCTTGGCTGTCCTGTCGACAACCAGATTGTCGAGGACGATCTGGTTGTCCTGGAGGATACCCGCCGTGCTGTTGGCATCGAGAAAGGCCTGCACCGATTTGCTGGCGTCGGCCTCGCTGATGACGCCGGTTGTCAGGTCGCGGGCCATCGAGGTGACCGCTGCATCGACCACGCCTTGCAGGCTCGATTTTACATTGTAGAGTTGGGACACGTTGACCGCAAAGCCGACACTCAGTGCCAGCACTGAGCCGATTATCCCAAACAGGACCGCGAAATTTCCGCTGCGATCCCCGGCAAAGCCGCCGATCGTCTGACCAAGACCCCCGAAACGCCGCATTCCTCCCGCCTCCATTCGCTACAGCCTGCAGCTGTCCGAACGCGCATTGCAGGAATCCGGCCGGATCGCGCCGCAAGGCCCGGGAAAGCGACCGGCCCGCGATCAGGTCATTGTTTCCAAACGGTTTCGAGCGGCGGCAGGGTAAACAGCGGGTAAACGAAAGCTGCGCCGGCACGGCTTTGATGACAAAGCGCTTACCACGAACAGGCTCGCAATTCAGGACGACTGGACTGCGTCCCAATCCGGTACAGACCCGGTTCAGCACGATCGCGGTGGCGGGAAATGGAAACACGGACTGTGAATGTGTCCCGAAAGACTAGGCCAGCATCCGTGCGCTGACCGTCTTGTCGACGCCACGATAAGGCGGCTTGAACAGATTACCTTCCTGCTCGTGCGTCCAGACCTTGAACAGGGTGAGCCGATGCGGGCCAAAACTGTGCAGCAGCGGCACGTCGGTGGCGTCGCGGCCGCGGGCGATGACGACGCGGCCGATCCTCGGCACATTGTGGCGAGGATCGAAAGTGTACCACCTGCCGTCGAGGAACACTTCCAACCAGGCCGAGAAATCCATCGGCGCCGGATCGGCGGGCACGCCGATATCGCCGAGATAGCCGTTCACGTAGCGGGCCGGGATGTTCATGCAGCGGCAGAGCGTGATCGCCAGATGGGCAAAGTCGCGGCAGACGCCGACGCGTTCCTCATGCGCCTGCGCCGCCGTGCGGGTCGAGCGCGCATAGCCGTAGCCGAAGGACAGGCGGTTGTGGACATAGTCGACGATGGCCTGCACCCGCGCCCAGCCCGGCGGAAGCTGGCCGAAAAGTTGCCAGGCCAGGTCGCCGAGATGGTCGGTCTCGCAGTAACGGCTACCGAGCAGATAGCCGAGCACCTCGTCCGGCAATTCGGCAACCGGGACTTCCCCGGCCAGCGTGTTGACTTCGTCCGTCTCGCCGCTGTCCTCGACCACCGCGTCATAGAGGATGCGAAAGCTTCCGGCCGGCGCCGTGAAGCGGCGGCAGCTATTGCCGAAAAGGTCGTGGTAGACCCTGGTCGGGACCGACGGCGAGGTCAGCACGCGCGTCTGCCGCTTGATGTCGGCCTGGCGATCCCTGTGGATATCGAGCAATGAAACGACCGGCGTTGCTGCAACGCATTCAATGGCAATTTCATAGCCGAGCCGAATCAGCATCGCCCTCCCCTACGATCGTCATGGAAGATAGTGCCGATCAACGCGGGACAGTGCGTGGCGGTTCCTTGTGGTCGTCAAAAACGACGCCTCGCGGCTTCCCATACGGACGCGGCAACGTTACGCTCGATTGACACGCGTCTTTCGAAATAATCCCTCCAAGATGACCCCGGGAAACCAATGTTTGCAGGCAGAAAATTCGCGGCCTTCCTGTTCGATATGGACGGCACGATTCTCAATTCGATCGCCGCGGCGGAAAGGGTCTGGGCAGCGTGGGCGCATCGGCAAGGTCTTGACGTCGCCGCATTCCTGCCGACCATCCACGGCGTGCGGGCGATCGAGACCATCGGCCGGCTGGCGCTCCCAGGCGTCGATCCTGCCCGCGAAGCCGATTCGCTTTTGCAGGCCGAGGCGGCCGATGTCGAGGGCATTCGCCCGATTGCCGGCGCCGCGGCCTTCCTGGTGTCGCTGCCGCCCGGAAGCTGGGCGATCGCCACTTCGGCACCGCGCGAGCTCGCCCTGCTGCGCCTGCAGGCCGCCGGCATTCCGGCTCCCGCCGTGATCGTTGCGGCGGAGGACGTGGCCCGCGGCAAGCCGGCGCCCGACTGCTTCCGGCTGGCGGCCGAACGGCTCGGCGTCGATGTGGGCGACTGCCTCGTCTTCGAGGACGCGCCGGCCGGCATAGCGGCGGCCGAAGCCGCGGGCGCTGCAATCGTGGTGATCAGCGCCACGCACCGGCATCCGTTGGAGACGCCGCATGCCGCCATCACCGGCTATGGCGCGATCGGCATCGCCGTCGATGACAACGGCTGGATTGCCATCGAAGCGGAACGGACCGCACAGCCTGCTTAACTAGCACCCTGCTTGCGCTAAAAGTCGCTGGTCAGGCCCTTGACCTCCCAGTCGCCATAGCGGCCAGGCTCCTTGCCGCCGCGCCCGCCGATCTCCCTCGGCAGCGTGGCTTCCTGCTCGCGATATTTCTCCCGCCGGGCCTCGGCCTCGACCAAGGCGCGCCTGGCTGCCGGGGTCAGCGGCTTTTGCGGCGAGCCGTTAGCATGCGTTTGGCTGGTTTTGTCGATCATGCGATCTTCCGCTAGATTGAAACAGGCCCCGATTGAAACGGGAACCGCTGTTTCCCATCATATAGCGATGGGCCCACAAGGATCGACCCCTTTGTTGGGCCAGAACGGAGCAGACGATGAACACCCTTCGCACCGCCATGCTTTTGGCCGCAATGACGGCCCTGTTCATGGGTGTCGGCTATCTCATCGGCGGATCCGGCGGCATGATGATCGCCTTGCTGATCGCCGCCGGCACCAATTTGTTCAGCTATTGGAACGCCGACAAGATGGTGCTGTCGATGCACCGTGCGATCGAAGTCGACGAACGCAACGCGCCTGAATATTACGCCATCGTGAAGGGTCTCGCGCAACGTGCCGGCCTGCCGATGCCGAGAACCTATCTCATCGACAATCCGCAGCCCAATGCCTTCGCCACCGGCCGCAATCCGCAAAATGCCGCTGTCGCCGCCAGCACCGGCCTGCTCGAGCGGCTATCGCATGAAGAAGTCGCGGCGGTGATGGCACACGAGCTCGCCCATGTGCAGCACCGCGATACGCTGACCATGACGATCGTCGCCACCTTTGCCGGCGCAATTTCGATGCTCGGCAATTTCGCCTTCTTTTTCGGCGGCAACCGCGACAATAACAATTCCTTTGGCATCGTCGGCGTGCTGGTGGCGATGATCGTGGCGCCCCTGGCCGCCATGATCGTGCAGATGGCGGTGAGCCGCACCCGCGAATATGAGGCCGACCGGCGCGGTGCCGAAATCTGTGGACACCCGCTGTGGCTCGCCTCGGCACTTGACAAGATCGCGCGGGGCGCCGAACGCATCCGCAACCCGGATGCCGAGCGCAATCCGGCAACCGCCCATCTCTTCATCATCAATCCTCTTTCCGGCGAGCGCATGGACAGTTTGTTTTCCACTCACCCGAGCACAGAAAACCGCATCGCCGCGTTGCAGAGGATGGCGAGCGAAATGGCCGGCGCACCCGAAGCGGCCGCGACGCCAAGGCCGGCGCCGGAAGGGACCGGGCAGCAGCCGTCTGGTCCGTGGGACAGGGCCGCGCGGCCCGAGAGGCCGCCTGAGCCGGCCAAGCCGAGACCCAATCCCTGGGGACGCAATCCGACCGGACCCAAAGGTCCGTGGTCGTGACGAGCGCGACAGACAAAAAAGGCGGGATCTCGCTGGCGGAAATGCGCGATCTTTGTGCAAGGCACTGGAACCCTATCGGCATACCGATGGCGAGCATAGCAACATCAAGTGATCTGGGCTTTCGCCCACTTCCTGAAGATGAATATGACACCTATCTCCGCCACATCGTCCGACTTGTCGGGGATGGTGCATCTCCAAAGCAAGTCGCGGACTATGTCGGCACGGTTGAAAAAGACTACATTCAGGTGATCTCCCCCCTAGGAAGCAAAGAAGATTTTGTCAGCGCTATATTTAAACTAGTCAACCGATCGCCGACACAATGAGGCCAACTCACAGTGAGGCTTCAGAAGCTCGCGGTCTCGCCGCGCGCAAGGCAGCCGCGCGCCTGCTTGCCGCCGTCATTGACGCGAGGACGCCGCTCGACGGGCTGACCGACCAAGAGAACGGCCATCCGCAGTACAAGGCGCTCGACCTGCGCGACCGCGCCTTGGTGCGCGCCATTCTGGTCACCGCCCTGCGCTACCGCATGACTATATCAGGCCTTTTGGCTCGCCGCCTGGAAAAGCCGCTGCCGCCCAACGCCACGGCGCTTTCGCACATTTTGCATGTGGCGGCAGCGCAGATCCTGTTCCTCGATGTTCCCGACAGCGCCGCCGTCGACCTCGCCGTGACACACGCCAAGTCCGATCCGCGCACGGCGCGCTTTTCCGGCCTCGTCAACGGCGTGCTGCGCACGCTGGCGCGGGCCAAGCAGGACGAGCTCGCCGCAGCACTTGCCGCTACCGACGAGGCGCCAAAATGGTTTTCCGACCGTTTGAAAACGGTCTACGGCCTCGACAAGGCCAGGCAGATACTGCTCGCCCATCGCCATGAGGCACCGGTCGATTTCTCGGTCAAGTCGGACCCGGCGCTGTGGGCCGAACGGCTCGGCGGCTTTGTCTTGCCGACCGGCACGGTGCGGGTGGAAAAGCTCAGCGCTTCCGTGACCGAACTGCCCGGCTTTGGGGAAGGCGCCTGGTGGGTTCAGGATGCAGCGGCCAGCCTGCCGGCCCGGCTGTTCGGCGACATCAATGGTTTGCGAATCGCCGACCTCTGTGCCGCGCCGGGCGGCAAGACCGCCCAGCTGATCCTCGCCGGCGCCCACGTCACCGCGCTCGACATGTCCAAAACGCGGCTGGCACGGCTGACGCAGAACCTCGAACGGCTCGGTCTGGCCGCCGAGATCGTCCAGGCCGATCTGCTCAAATACGAGCCGAAAGACCTCTTCGACGCCGTCCTCCTCGACCCACCATGCTCTTCGACCGGCACGGTGCGGCGGCATCCCGACGTCCCCTGGACGAAGACGGCGGCCGACGTCGAAAAACTGGCCGACCTGCAACGCCGGCTGCTTGCCCGCGCCGTCACCCTGGTCAAGCCTGGTGGACGCATCGTCTTTTCCAACTGTTCGCTCGATCCGCTGGAAGGCGAAGAGCTCTATCGCGACTTTCTCGCCGGCAATGCGGAGATTGTCGACGACCCGCTTCGGCCGGGTGAGATCGCCGGCATCGACCCGTTTCTGACGCCGCAAGGCACGTTGCGCACCACGCCTGCCGATCTGGAGCTAGGCTCGCCGGGCCGCTCCGGGCTGGACGGCTTCTTCGCCGCCCGCATGCGCAGAGCCGGCTAAGGGCCGATCTTGAAGCGCCGTCCGGCTTCTTGGGGCGAGGAGGCATGGAAAACAGGCTGAACGGCCCCACTGCCGCGGAATTCGCCTTCGCACAAGTTCTTGAATCATATAAACTTGTGCCTGGGTGAGGACGATCAGGAGGGGTTTTGGCAATCGCTGCCGGTAACACGACGCGTCTGTGGACGCTTGTCGCGAGGGAGTTCTGGCGCAAGACGCGCCGGCGCTTGCGCGCCGGGCCACTCTATCGCTGGCGCTACTCAGGCCGCACGCCGGAGCGCGTCCTGATCGCCCCACCGGACCTGCGGCTCGCCGATCCTCAGATCGCGCTCGAGATCTATTACGGCCGCTATCCGCTTTCGGGGCATCTGGTCGAGACCGGCGGCAAATCGCCCTTCCAGATCGACGTGCCCAATCCCGGCTGGCAAAAAACGCTGCATGGCTTTCGCTGGCTGCGCCATATGCGTGCCGCCGGTACCGAGCTCGCCGCCGCCAACGCGCGGGCGTTGGTTTCCGACTGGATTGCAATCCATGGCAGCCATATTTCCGGCGTCGCCTGGGAGCCTGGCACGACGGCCAAGCGTGTCATTGCCTGGCTGCAGCATTCCTCGATCGTGTTGCAGGGCGCCGAATTTCCGTTCTACCGCGCGTTCTTGAAATCGCTCGCCGTCCAGATCCGCTATCTGCGCGCCATGGTGCGCGAGATGCCGGACGGCAAGGACAGGCTGCGCGCCCGCATTGCGCTGGCCTTTGCCGCTTTGTCGCTGCCGGCGCCGGCCTCGGCGCTACGCGGTGCTACCCGCAATCTCGCCGAGGAGCTCGACCGCCAGATCCTGCCTGACGGCGGCCATATCTCGCGTAATCCGATGACCGTGCTTGAAATCCTCGCCGACCTTCTGCCGTTGCGCCAGACATACGCCAATCAGGCCGAGACGCCGCCGGCCGCCCTGATCGGCGCCATCGACCGGATGCTGCCGGCACTGCGCTTCTTTCGCCATCAGGACGGCAGCCTTGCCCGCTTCAACGGCATGGGCGCCACCATTCACGACCGTATCGCCAGCATCCTGCATCACGACGACACCGCCGGCGCACCGTTGCTGCACGCGCCGCATTCGGGTTATGAGCGCCTGTCGATGGGCGGTGTCACAGTGATCGCCGATACCGGCCCGCCGCCCCTCGTCGACGTATCCAATGCCGCTCACGCCGGATGCCTCGCCTTCGAATTGTCGTCGGGCCGCCAGCACTATATCGTCAACGCCGGAATAGACACTTATGGCGCCGCCGAGTTCCGGCCGCTTGCCCGCGCCACCGCCGCCCACTCGACCGCCACCATCAACGACACGTCGTCGGCGCGCTTCAATCACTCCTTGCGCGTCAACGACCTGCTCGGCACGCCTTTGATCGGCGGGCCGCAGCATGTGCCTTGCAAGCGCACCGACCAGAAGGGCAGCCAGGGCTTCATCGCCCGCCATGACGGCTATGTGGCGCGCTTCGGCTTCCTGCATGAGCGCGAGCTGAAATTATCGACCGAAGGCAATGTGCTTGCCGGCAGGGACCGTTTCCTGCGCCCGGGCGGCGCTTCTATCCGCAACAATGGCCGTGACTTCGTCACGGTGCGTTTCCATGTCCATCCCGATATAAGCCTGCTCCAGGATGAGCATGACCGTCTGGTGCTGGCCGCCGACCATGCCGACACCTGGGTGTTTACCTCTACCGAAGTGGTGCCCGAGGTCGAGGAATCGATCTATTTCGCAGGGCTTGGCGGCCCGCGCCGCAGCCGCCAGATCGTGCTTGCGTTCAAGGCCTCGGAAATTGCCGAGGTCCACTGGCAATTGACGCGCACCATCATCGCCGGCCGTCCCGAAAAAGCTGAAGCCGGTGGCAACGGCAGACACTGATCAAGTCTTGCGGCTTGATTTCCGGGCCTCATATGCTACGGCCCGCGGACGCTCTCCAACCAGAACTGGAAAGGCCGCCAGCCCATGGCCGTCGCCGCCAAGAACATTCCCGCGCCCGACCTTGTACCCATCCGTCGCGCGCTCCTTTCCGTCTTTGATAAGACCGGCCTGATTGATTTCGCCAGGGCGCTGGCTTCGGCCGGCGTCGAGCTAGTCTCGACCGGCGGCACCGCAAGGGCCCTTGCCGAGGCAGGCATGGCGGTGCGCGACGTGTCCGAGCTCACCGGCTTTCCCGAGATCATGGACGGCCGCGTCAAGACGCTGCACCCGTCGGTGCATGGCGCACTGCTTGGCGTGCGCGACGATCCCGAGCACGCCGCAGCGATGCGCGACCACGGCATCGAGCCGATCGATCTCGTTGTTTCCAATCTCTATCCGTTCGAAGAGGTGCGTCGCTCCGGCGCCGACTACGCGGCGATCGTCGAGAACATCGACATCGGCGGCCCGGCGATGATCCGTGCCTCGGCCAAGAACCACGCCTATGTCGGCATCGTCACCGATCCCGATGACTATGCCTCGGTGCTCAACGCGCTGGAGATGAATTTCGGGTCGTTGTCGCTGGATTTCCGCAAGAAGCTGGCAGCCAAGGCCTTTGCCCGCACCGCCACCTACGATGCGGCGATCTCGGGATGGTTCGCCGAGGTGCTTGAGATCGAGCATCCGACATGGCGCGCCTTCGGCGGCAAGCTGCAGTCGGTGATGCGCTATGGCGAAAACCCGCATCAGGGCGCCGGCTTCTATGTCAACGGCGACAGGCGGCCGGGCGTCGCCACGGCGCGCCAGCTTCAGGGCAAGCAGCTTTCCTACAACAACATCAACGACACCGACGCTGCCTTCGAGCTGGTCGGCGAGTTCGACCCGTCGCGCTCCGCAGCAATTGCCATCATCAAGCACGCCAACCCGTGCGGCGTCGCTGAGGACGCTTCGCTGCAGGCGGCCTATGCCAAGGCGCTGGCCTGCGACCCGGTCTCGGCCTTCGGCGGCATCGTCGCCATGAACCGCATCCTCGATGCCGGAACCGCCGAAGAGATCGTCAAGACCTTTACCGAAGTGATCATCGCACCGGAGGCGTCCGAAGAAGCAGTCCGCATCATTGCCGCCAAGAAGAACCTACGCCTGCTGGTCACCGGCGGCCTGCCCGACCCGCGCGCGGCGGGCCTTGGCTTGAAATCGGTTGCTGGCGGTTTGCTGGTCCAGGGCCGCGACAACGCGGTGGTGGATGACCTCGAGCTGAAAGTGGTGACCAGGCGCGCTCCGACGCCGGCCGAATTGGCCGATCTGAAATTCGCTTTTCGCGTGGCAAAGCACGTCAAGTCGAACGCCATCGTCTATGCCAGGGATGGCGCTACAGTCGGCATCGGCGCCGGCCAGATGAGCCGGGTCGATTCCTCGCGCATCGCGGCGCGCAAGGCGCTCGACGCGGCCGAGGCTGCCGGCCTGACGGAGCCTTTGACCAGGGGCTCGGTCGTCGCCTCGGATGCCTTTTTCCCGTTCGCGGATGGGCTTTTGTCGGCAATCGAAGCCGGCGCCACAGCCGTCATCCAGCCCGGCGGCTCGATGCGCGACGACGATGTCATCGCCGCCGCCGACGCTCACGGCATTGCCATGGTCTTCACCGGAGTGAGGCATTTCCGGCATTGAACGCGTTACCCTCCCGCTGTGGGAGAAGGCAAGAGCAGCTCACTCCGCCGGCCGATCCGCCGGATAGGGCGTGCCGATCAGGATCGCCATGCCGGCGCCAAGGAACAGCACGATCGCCGCCATGCCGAGCCGCGCCGAGCCGCTGGCCAGGGTGATCGTGGCCACCATGAAGGGTGCGGCAAAACTGGTTGCCCGGCCGGCCAGCGCATAGATGCCGAAATAGCGGCCCGATTCGGCAGCGGAGACGCTGCGCGCCATGTAGGAGCGCGACGATGCCTGCACCGGCCCGAAGGCAAACCCGATCAGCAGGCCGTAGAAAATGTAGGCTTTTTCCGCCGCCGTGCCAAACAATCCGCCACCATCCAGTCCGGGCATCACCCAGGCGCCGAACAGCGTATAGCCCGGTCCGGTCGAAACGATGCCGATCGTGGCAATGCTCAGCATGACCAGCGAAATCATCACTATGGTCTTGGAACCCAGTGCTGTGTCGAGGCGTGCGGCAACCAGGCAGCCGACGATGGCAACGACGTTGAGGATGATGCCGAACAGGCCGATCTCGGTAATCGACCAATGGAACATTGCCGCCGCAAACGTTCCGCCCAGCGCCAGCAGTGCGTTGACGCCATCCTGATAGATCATGCGGGCGACGAGAAAGCGAAAAATACCGCTGCGCTTGCGCACTTCGGCCAGCGTCGACTTCAGTTCCGATAGTCCCTCGCGCACCGCCGGCCCGATTGGAATGCCTTTGATCGCATCAGGCGTGAAGAAGAACATCGGCAGGATGAACAGGAAATACCAGGCCGCCGACAACGGCCCGGTAGCGCGCGCGTCCTCGCCGAGCCTGGGGTCGAGGCCGAAGATCGGGTCGAGCCCAACGACGGTCTTGCCGGTTTCAGGCGAGCCGGCCATGACGGTAACGACGAAGATCAGTGCGATCATGCCGCCGAGATAGCCGAGTCCCCAGGCCATGTTCGAGATCCTGCCGATGTCGCTCTTCGGCACCAGGCGGGGCATCATCGAATCATTGAACACAGTCGAGAATTCCGCCGCGACCGACGCCAGCGAGAATAACGCCACGACCAGAAAAAGATTAGAGCCGGGCGCGGCGAACCACAGCAGGGTGAGGCAGGTGATTTTAACCGCGGCGAAGAGGGCTATCCACGGTTTGCGTGGTCCGGTCTGATCGGCGATCGAGCCGAGGACCGGCGACAAAACGGCAATGACGAGGCCGGCGGCGGCAATGCCGTAGCCCCAGGCCGCTTGCCCGGTCTCCGGATTGCTGGCCATGCGCGAGACGAAATAAGGACCGAAGATGAAGGTGGTAACGACCGTGAAAAACGGCTGTGCCGCCCAGTCGAACAGCATCCATCCCCAGATGCCGCGTCCCGATGCCCGCTGCACTGCCATCTCAGCCATGTCCCCTCCGCTGGAGCTTGCTCCATGCCGATCGAATCGGAATGACGCTCCGTCTTCTGTTGAGCACGATCTTGTCCAAAAGCCGATCGTCACTTTTTGGGATCATGCTCCGGCGCCCCCCAAAGCAGGGCGCCGTTCGCTCAATAGCGCAGTTCTTCCCGGCAATCCCGCGCGATATGGAAGACGTCTCACAGCTGCGTCAGATCACTCATCAGGCCGGATGCCACCGACAGCCGCGACACGGTGATGTCACCGCCCTCGGTCAGCGCCTGCAACCGCTCGCGGATGCGTCCGACCCGTTCGCCGCCGGCCTCCAACCATGCTGTCACCGGATCCGCCGTCTCGGCATGACTGGTGAGTGCCGCCACGGCGATGCCGCGCCTGGCCGCGCCGATCGTGTCGGTGGCGCGGGAAAGCGCCAGTTGATCGTAATAATCCGAGGGCGTGATCGAGCGCGCCGCATCTTCGACGCGCGGGATGCGGAAGACATCGCTGACTGCAAAAAACGCCTTGGCGGCAGCGACGATGCCGGCATTTGCCGTCCGCGCCGTCAGCGCTATGTCGGGGATGAGTTCCGCCACATCGGTCAACGCCAGTTGCTCGGCAAGGCTCTCGGGCGCGCCGCCCTTCGACAGGCTGTGCCGCCGCTCCTCGATCCGCTCGCGCGAGAAGGCCGGCAGCAGCGAAACGAGCTTCGGCTCAAGCGCCTTGCGCGCATCCTGCAACTCGGCAATCCGCTGCCCGAGCAGTGCAGTGCCGGCATCGTTCTTCAGGTACCAGCCGCTCGTCACATAGATCAGCCGGCTGACCGCCTGATAGAGGTCGAGCTGGATCTGTCCGTCGATCTGGTTGTCGAGCGCGTCGGTCTGGCGATAGAGCGCCGGCAGTGCAAAGCCATCCCGCACCACGGCGAAGGTGCGCACGACATCGGCGGCACTGCGCCCGGTCGCTTCCTGCAGCCTGTTGACGAAGGACGGGCCGCCGCGATTGACTAGATCATTGGCGACGACACGAGCGATGATCTCGCGGCGCAGGCGATGGCCGTGGATTTCCGCCGCATATTTCTTTGCCATGCGGTCGGGAAAGTAACCCATCAGGTCGCGGTCGAAATGCGGATCGTCCGGCACGTCGCTGGCGACGATATCGGAAAACAGCACGATCTTGGCATAGGCAAGCAGCACGCCGAGCTCGGCCCGGGTGAGCGGCTCGCCGCGCGCATCGCGCTCGGCAAGAGCCGCCGGCGACGGCAGCGTCTCGACGGCACGGTCGAGCAGCCCGCGCGCCTCGAGCGCCTCCATGAAGCGGCTCTGATGGGCAATGTCGGCAAGGCCGCGCTTGCGAGCAAGGGACAGCGCCAGCGTCTGCTGGTAATTGTTGGACAGCACCAGGGCGCTGACCTCGTCGGTCATCTCGGCCAGCAATTTGTTGCGCGACGGCCGCGTCAGCGATCCCTTGCGCATGGCGGAAGCCAGCGCGATCTTGATGTTGACCTCGACGTCTGAGCAGTTCACGCCGCCCGAATTGTCGATCGCATCTGAGTTGCAGCGGCCGCCATTCAATCCGAATTCGATGCGCGCCCGCTGCGTGACGCCCAGATTGGCGCCTTCACCGATGACCTTGGCACGCAGGTCGAGCGCGGTGATGCGGATCGCGTCATTGGCACGGTCGCCGACGTCCTGGTTGGTCTCGCCCGATGCCCTGACATAGGTGCCGATGCCGCCGAACCACAAAAGATCTGCTGGCGCCTTGAGGATGGCACTCATGATCTCGACCGGCGTGGCCGTTGTCTTGCCGAGGCCGATAGCTGCAGCCGCGGCGGCCGGCAAGGTGATCGACTTCTGGCTGCGCGAGACGATGATGCCGCCTTCGGACAGCTTCGTCTTGTCGTAATCCTGCCAGCTTGAGCGGGCGAGAGCGAACATACGCCGGCGCTCGGCCATCGAAGCGGCCATGTCGGGATCGGGATCGATGAAGATGTCGCGATGATCGAAGGCGGCGATCAGCCGGGTCTGCTCCGACAGCAGCATGCCGTTGCCGAACACGTCGCCCGACATATCGCCAACGCCGACGACGGTGAACGGCGTGGTTTGGATGTCGCGGTTCATCTCGCGGAAATGCCGCTTGACCGCTTCCCAGGCGCCCTTGGCGGTAATGCCCATCTTCTTGTGGTCGTAGCCGGCCGAACCGCCGCTGGCGAAAGCGTCGTCGAGCCAGAAGCCGTGCCTTTCGCTGATGGCGTTGGCGATGTCCGAGAAGGTCGCCGTGCCCTTGTCCGCGGCGACGACGAAATACGGATCATCCTGATCGCGCCGCACGACGCCGGCTGGCGGGACGACGCCGTCCAGCCCGATATTGTCGGTGATCGACAACAGGCTGGAAACGTAATTCTTGTAGGCGGCCGTGCCGGCCTCGAAAATTGCGTCGCGCCCGGCGCTCATCGGCAGCTTTTTCGGGTAGAAGCCGCCCTTGGCGCCAACCGGCACGATCACCGCATTCTTGACCTGCTGTGCCTTGACCAGGCCGAGCACCTCGGTGCGATAGTCCTGCGCACGGTCCGACCAGCGCAGGCCGCCGCGCGCGACCGGGCCGAAGCGCAGATGCACACCCTCGACCTCGGAGCCGTAGACGAAGATCTCTCGCCATGGCCGCGGCGCCGGCAGCCCGTCGACCGATTGCGAATCGAGCTTGATCGCCAGCGATTGGCCTTTCTGTTTCGTATCGGCAACGAAATGATTGGTGCGCAGCGAGGCTTCGATCAGGTTCAGATAACGGCGGATGATGGTGTCGTCGTCAATGTTGGGAACGTCTTCCAGCGCATCCGTGATCTTGGCTTTCAGATGTTTGGCCTGAACGACGCCTTCCGTCTCGGCCGTCGGGCTGAGGCGGGCGACAAACAGCGCATGCAGGCCGCGGGCGATCTCGGGATAACGGTTGAGTGCGGCGGCGATGAAATCCTGGCTCTGCGGGATGCCGGCCTGCTGCAGATAGCGGCCATAGGCGCGCAGGACGGTGATCTCGCCCGACCACAGGCCGGCGGTCTGGGCAAGGCCGTTATAGCCGTCATTGTCGACATCGCCGCGCCAGACGGAAAGGAACGCATCCTCGAACAGCGCGCCGCCATTGCCGAGGTCGATCGGCCTGCCGTAGCTGTTCTCGAGTTCCATGTCGTGGATGAAGACCATGCCGGGCTGATCACTATTGATCATGCCGGATTGAATGTCGCCGACCTCGAAAGTGCGCTCGCTGATGACGCGGAAACCGATGTTTTCCAGCACGGGCACGCGCCGCGACAGCGCCACCGGGCTGCCATGGTGATAGATCTTCAGCGCCGCCTGATGCGGCTTCTGGACGGTGTGACGGTAATAGTCGATGGCGATCGGATTTGACGCATCGAGCTTGGCGATGCGCCCGGCGTCGGCCAGCGCCACGGCCGGCGGAAAACTGTCGCGATAACTTTCCGAAAAACGCGAGGCGATGGCCGTGAGTCTCGCATCGGCGCCGGTCTCTGTCGCGGTCTCGCGCAGTGCATCGTCCCAGGTCCGTACGATGTCGCGGATCGCCGCCTCGATCGTCGCCTGCTCGACCTTCGGCGTCCTGCCGCCGGAGCGGCCGATGATGAAATGGACGCGCGCCAGCCCGCCTTCCGGGAAGGCCGGATAATAGGCCGACAGCCGGCCTTCGAAGACGGTCTTCAGATAGGTGCCGATCTTCTCGCGCACGACGCTGTCGTAGCGGTCGCGCGGCACGAAGACGAGCACGGAGACGAAGCGGTCGAACTGGTCGACACGCACCAATGCCCTGACGCGCGGTCGCTCGATCAAGCCCAGTATGGCTTCGGCATGCTTGCGCAGGATCGGCACCGGAACCTGGAACAGCTCGTCGCGCGGATAGCTCTCCAGCACGTTGATCAAAGCTTTGCCGGAATGGTCGCTTGGATTGAAGCCGGATTTGGCAATGACGGTTTCCGCCTTCGAGCGCAGGTAGGGGATTTTCATCACCGAGCGCGTATAGGCAGTCGAGGTGAACAGGCCGACGATACGGAGCTCGCCTGAAAGCACGCCTTTGCCGGTGTAGGTCTTGACGCCAATGTAGTCGAGGTAGATGCGGCGGTGCACCGATGACTTGGCGTTGGCCTTGGTGACGATCAGCGGTTCCGGCCCATGCAGGAAGGCGCGGATTTCCGGGGTCGTGCTCACCGCTTCGGTGCCGCGCCTGAGCACCAGCACGTCGGGATCGGAAAGGATGCCGAGGCCGGGCTTTTCGGCGCGCTCGAGCATGCCGCTCGTCTCGCCGCCAGTGTAGTTGAATTCGCGCATGCCGAGAAAGGTGAAATTGTCGTCGCGCAGCCATTCGAGGAAGGCGATCGCCTCGGTGACATGGGCCTTGTCGAGCGGCACTGGCGAGTAGCGGAATTCCGAGATCGCCTGGTCGAGGCGGGCAAGCATCGGCTTCCAGTCGGTGACGGCGGCTCGCACCTGGCCGAGCAGCTTCGTCAGGCGTGCGGCCAGGCCTTCGGCCTGCTCGGCCGAAAGGCGGCCGATATGGACATGGATGACGCTCAGTCGGTCATGGCTGTGGTCGCCCTTGGCATAACCGCCATCGCCGAGGATTTCCTCGACGCCGTCCTTGCCGTGCCTGACGACTATGACCGGATGGGTAACCAGCAGCGGCTCGCCGGCGCTTTCTGTAATCTCGCCGAGGACGGAATCGAACAGGAACGGCATGTTGTCGTTGACGACGGTGATCACCGTCATCGGCCGGCGCTGGCGGACGACACCGGAATCAACGTCTATGGCAACGACGCAGTCGTCCTTCTTGTGCCTGGCCACTGCGCGGCCGGCGAGTTCGGCAGCGCGTTCGAGATCGATGACGTCGTAGGCGGCGACATCTTCGGCCGGAGCTCGGGCCAGCAAGTAGTCGGCAAGCCTGCCGGGCTTTTCGCCACCCGCGGCTTCACCCCTCGTCACGCCGGCTTTTTTCAACCGGCTCGCTGACTTTACGCTGGCCATGAGTCCCTCCCGTCACATGTTTTTGCGGCTATGCTAACAGATGACGGGTATTTGGCGACAAAGGTTTGACGGCTTGCGACGAAATGTCGGAATTCACCGGCAGCCTGGCGAAAACGAGGAGAAATCCGCCATGACGGAGAAAATTACCGCGCTTGACCTGGCACCGGCGGAGCCGAGCGACGCGACCAAGGCCTATTTCGCCAAGTGCCGGGAGAAGCTCGGCCTCGTTCCCAATGTGCTGCTCGCCTATGCCTTCGACGAGAAGAAGCTGCGCGCTTTCACCGACATGTACAATGATTTGATGCTGGGTGAATCCGGCCTGTCGAAACTCGAGCGCGAGATGATCGCGGTGGCCGTCTCGTCGGTCAACCATTGCTACTATTGCCTGGTCGCGCATGGCGCGGCGGTGCGCCAGCTTTCCGGCGACCCGGCCTTCGGCGAGATGATGGTGATGAATTTTCGCGCCGCCGAGCTGTCGGACAGGCAACGCGCCATGCTCGAATTCGCGGTGAAGCTGACCGGGCAGCCGGCAAAGATCGTCGAAGCGGACCGGGCGGCGCTGCGGCAAGTCGGCTTTTCCGACCGCGACATCTGGGACGTCGCCTCGACCGCGGCGTTCTTCAACATGTCGAACCGGCTGGCATCGGCAATCGACATGCGGCCGAACGATGAATACCATGCGATGGCGCGATAGGGCACCGCCGTTGCGAGCCAACCGCACATTATATTAGCTACTTCGCATTCTCGTTGCTTGTTTGCCGGTTTGGTCCGATGATCGGCATGCGGCATGACCGCATGCCGGTTCGATGCCGCCGATCAAAGGAGGAGAACATGGCGAAATTTCTCTACGTCTATCACGGCTCGGGCAAGATGCCGACCGAGGAGGCCGAACGGAAGGCAGCGATGGATGCCTGGAACGGCTGGTACGGCAAGCTTGGCTCAGCCGTGGTCGACGGTGGCAATCCAGTCGGCATGTCGAAGACCCTGCTGCCCGGCGGCAAGGTCGAGAACAATGGCGGTAGCAATCCGACCGCCGGTTACACCATCATCGAAGCGAAAGACATCGACGATGCCGTCGGCAAAGCCAAGGATTGTCCTATCCTGACGGACCCGGGTTTCAGCGTCGAGATTGCGCCGATAATCGAAATGGGTTGACGCACCGGCTCAGGACCGCGCCGCGATAGCCGCCGCAGCGCCGGCCATGGTTCCGGCGCTGACGCGGTTGGCGATCTTCATCGCCCGCTTGCTTTTGAGCAGCTTGCGCGCCTGTGATGCGGCGAGCACCCAGGTCAAATCGATAGCGACCAGGACAACGGCCATGGTCGCGGTCAGCTCGACCCAGCCGATCATGCTGACCGAACCGAGGTCGATGATGGTCGGCAGCAGCGCCAGGTAGAACATCATGATCTTCGGGTTGCCGAGCGTCACCGCCATGCCGGCAAAGAACAGCTTGGTGGGCGAATCTTCGCGCGGCAGCGAACCTTCTTTTGCCTCGACCGGCGCCGTCCACATCTTCCAGGCCAGCCAGGCGAGATAGGCGACGCCGACCCACTTCACGACGACGAAAGCAAAATGGAACGTCTGCGCCACCACGGCGAGGCCAAACACCGCCAGGGACAGCCAGATCGCTTCGCCGATCCACATCGCAAGCAGGAACGGGAACACGTCGCGAAACCCTTTTGCGATGACCCGCGCCACAAGAGCGGCGATCGATGGGCCGGGCGAGCCGGCGGCAACAAGCAGGGCGCCGGCAAAAATCAGAAGCGATGTGAAATGCATGACGCGGATCCCGTTTGAAATGTTTGGGTCGTTCAACATAACCCAACTGGTCCGACGACAGTAGCGTCCACGGAAAGAAGGCTTGTCGGCCAGGCACCTCGCGGCTAGAGATGTCGTCCCGACATCCTTTCGAGCTTCACTTTGCCTACGTAACCGCCGGTCTCGTCAACTCCCCCAACACAGAGCAGCGCGTCGCAATCGCGATGCCTGTTTTCACATCATGTGTTCCTCGGGTGGCGGTTCGAGACCGGTTTGGCACTGCTGAACCGCTGTCGCGCATAACCACCCGCGACACCTGATTTCCAACTGCCGCAGTCTCTCGCCACGCCGTGCCCGCATGGGTTCTCGATATCGCCGATCTGACGAACTTCCCGACGGGAAGGGCTTTTCGGCATGCCTTCGATACTGCGTATCCGCTGGGCGATCACACCCAAGACCGCACCTCGACCTCACCTCAACTGCAATCGCTGCGGCGGCTTGAAAGCCTATCGCTGCAGCGGCAAATTCCGCGTCAATGCCAATGGCAAGCGCATTGACGCCTGGTTGATCTACCGCTGCATCGACTGCGACAATTCCTGGAATTTCGGCATTCTGGAGCGCTGCAGCCGCCGCGATATCGAACCGGCAATATTGCAGGCGCTCGAAAGCAACGATCCGGTCCTGGCGCGGCGCCATGCCTTCGATGTTGCCGCATTGCGAAGCAGTATCGGGCGCGTCGAGGAGTTTCCCGAAGCCGTCGCTCATAAGCAGGTGCTCGGGGATAGACCGGAAAATACCAGCGCGCTCGAACTTCAGCTCTGGCTCGAAATGCCGACAGCGCTGCGGCTCGACCGGTTGCTCGCCAACGAACTCGGTGTCCCGCGATCGCGGCTACAGGTTTGGGAAGAGAAGCGATTGCTGGTGGTTGGTCCGGACCGGGCCAAAGCCTTGCGCCGGCCGGCGCGGGCGGGAACGGCGATCCGCGTCTATCTCGTCGGCGAGCCCGACCGGGAAGCCATCATCTCGGCTGCCGGCGGATGAAACAACGAGGGAAGGGAGCACACGAGTGCTCCCTTCCCTCGTTGTTGTAGACTACAAGAAAGAAACTTGCGCCGCGCCGACCACTTTCGCCGATTTCCCGAAACGCAATCCTAAGCTGTTTCCAAATCCTTGGCATTTTTCCTTCGGTGAAACGCGCCAAGGGATCGCAAGGGAAGAGTAAGCATCGATAGATTGGGATGTGCCTTGCGCATCATTTTCCATGCGTAACGGTCTGCCTGCCGTTCCTGATCAGGATCCTGTCCAGATTCGACATGCTGCAGCGCGTGGTGTCCTACCTCATGATAGAGCGTTTTCTCGATCATGAATCTCCGAACTACGTTCCCAATCCTGTGCTCGGATGGGCGTCGCCAGACAATCTCGATGACCGATACCGCCTGGAGGTAGGTACCGGCGAATTCGGGCTCGGGAGGTTCCGGGATTATGTAGATTCGCGAAATGCCAACCAGATCGGCTTCAGGTATATTTGCCAGCCAGCGGCCAACGTGCCGAGAGGCTTCAAAGCGACTGTCGAGCTTGCCATGCTCCAGAACAATGATGCCGCCGACCGAAGACCGCCGCCAGTCGTCCATTGTAAAGCGGACGATGCTGCGGAGCGCAGCTCGCATGAGGGGAGTTATCGGTCTTGCGAGCGAAGCCGACATATATCGTCGGGATGCGTCTTCGTTGATATCGTGCAGAGCAGTAGCGAGGCCCGCCACAAGCGTTGCGATTTCGTGATGGGAAACCTTGCCTAGATCGATCCTTGCAAGTTCGTGCTCGATCGCTGGCAATACTGCATTGCCAAATCCAACAAGATTCTTGTGAGCAACGAGCCTTCGCCGCATGTCATCTTGCATAAGGCTCCGGACGAAAGCCAGAACGGCATTTCCCACACCCGTTTCCCCGCCTTTACCCACAGCTAAACTACCGTGACAAAGAAGGAGAGAGCGAAAATATCATGGTATTGCGACGACTCCGCTGTAGCCTCTGAAGAGACACTGAGCGGCCGGCGCCACATTCCTTCTGGCGACAAGCCGTGTCCGCTCAGCGGGAAGGAACGCGTGTTTCGCCCCTCCATTCCGCCCAGAATAAAAGCTCTTACGCCGCGCCGACCACTTTCGCCGACTTCTCAAAACGCTTGCGCTCGTTCGGGTCGAGATAGAGCTTGCGCAGGCGGATGGTCTTCGGCGTCACTTCGACCAGCTCGTCGTCCTGGATCCAGGCCAGCGCGCGTTCCAGCGTCATGCGGATCGGCGGTGTCAGCTTCACCGCCTCGTCCTTGCCGGCGGCGCGGATGTTGGTCAGCTTCTTGCCCTTGAGCACGTTGACTTCGAGGTCGTTGTCCCTGGAATGGATGCCGATGATCATGCCCTGATAGACCTTGACGCCGGGGTCGATGACCATCGGGCCGCGGTCTTCCAGGTTCCACATGGCGTACGCCACCGATTCACCCTGTTCGTTGGAGATCAGCACGCCGTTGGTACGGCCCGGCAGCTCACCCTTGTAAGGTTCATAGGCGTGGAACAGCCGGTTCATCACAGCGGTGCCGCGCGTGTCGGTCAACAGTTCCGACTGGTAGCCGATCAACCCGCGCGTTGGTGCGTGGAAGACGATGCGCTGGCGATTGCCGCCCGAAGGGCGAAGCTCGACCATCTCGGCCTTGCGCTCCGACATCTTCTGCACGACGACGCCGGCATGCTCCTCGTCGACGTCGATGACGACTTCCTCGACCGGCTCCAGTAATTCGCCGCTGTCGCCCTTCTGCATGACGACGCGCGGCCGCGACACGGCGATCTCAAAACCTTCGCGGCGCATCGTCTCGATCAGCACGGCCAGCTGCAATTCGCCGCGGCCGGAGACGAAGAACGAATCCTTGTCCGGCGATTCCTCGATCTTCAGCGCGACATTGCCTTCAGCCTCGCGCAGCAGGCGGTCGCGGATGACGCGGCTGGTCACCTTGTCGCCTTCGGTGCCGGCCAGCGGGGAATCATTGACCAGGAACGACATCGTCACGGTCGGCGGATCGATCGGCTGCGCATGCAGCGGTTCCGTCACCGACGGGTCGCAGAACGTGTCGGCGACGGTGCCCTTCGACAGGCCGGCAATAGCGACGATGTCGCCCGCCTGCGCCTCGTCAATGGGCTGGCGCTCGAGCCCGCGGAAAGCAAGGATTTTCGAGATTCGGCCGGTTTCGACCTGGGTGCCGTCATGGTGCAGCACCTTGACCGCCTGGTTGGATTTCAGCGTGCCGGATTCGATACGGCCGGTGATGATGCGGCCGAGGAACGGATTGGCTTCCAGGATGGTGCCGATCATGCGGAACGAGCCGGGATGAACGGTCGGCGCCGGCACGTGCTTGATGACGAGGTCGAACAGCGGCGCCAGAGCCTGGTCCTTCGGACCTTCGGGGTTTTCCGAGACCCAGCCGTCGCGGCCTGAACCATAAAGGATAGGGAAGTCGAGCTGCTCGTCGGTGGCGTCAAGTGCTGCAAAAAGATCGAACACCTCGTTGACCACTTCGACGTGACGGGCATCGGGCCGGTCGATCTTGTTGATGACGACGATCGGCTTCAGTCCAACCTTGAGCGCCTTGCCGACGACGAATTTGGTCTGCGGCATCGGCCCCTCGGCGGCGTCGACCAGCACGATGGCCGAATCCACCATCGACAGAATGCGCTCGACCTCGCCGCCGAAGTCGGCGTGGCCGGGCGTGTCGACGATGTTGATGCGGGTGTCCTTCCAGTCGACCGAGGTCGCCTTGGCCAGGATGGTGATGCCGCGTTCCTTTTCGAGGTCGTTCGAATCCATGGCGCGCTCGGCGACGCGCTGGTTGTCGCGGAACGAGCCGGACTGTTTCAGAAGCTGGTCGACGAGGGTGGTTTTTCCATGGTCGACGTGCGCGATGATCGCGATATTGCGGATTTTCATGTTTCGGTCTCGGGAGCGTTGCAGGCAGCAGGCCAAAAGGCGCTGCCTCTTTCGGTTGGGCGGCTCATACAGGGTTTTTCGCAATTGCGAAAGAGGAGGCGAGCCACCAAATAAAGTCACCAAATCTTAAATGTCTTGGTGTGAAGTGGAATTATTAACCAAGGCGGAACCTTTCATGGTCCGGACAGTTCGAATTTCATGATCGAGATAGGCATCAAACTCCGGCCGATTTTGGCATGTACCGCGCTCGCCGTCCTCCTCGCGGCCGGCGCGGCGCAGTCGGCGGCGTCGTTCAAGGAGACGCGGTCTGCTTTGCCATCCGACAAGCCGTCGGCGGAGCAGCTTTTTGCCGATGCTCCCGATGGCGTCGATCCGGTGGTGACCGGGCCGGTCAGCGCCGCCTTGAAGCAGCGGCAGCAAAATGCCGGATGCGACAGCGCCGTCTGGCCCAACATTCCCGTCGTCTGCTATCCCGATTGATATACGTCCTACCCTCGGGCTGGCCCGAGGGTAGCGGCGCCGTCGCTCACGCCGACCGCACCGGATCGAGCGTGACCTTGTAGAGTTCGCTGTCGTCGCGATCCATCAGCCGCACCGTCAACTGCTCGGTGGCGCCATCGATTTCGACGAGCCCGAAGAACTGCAGGCCGGCCGAAGGCGGCAGGTTTTGACCCTGTTCGGCAGTTGGTGCCTTTATGAACTTCAGCTCCGGGCCGAATGTCATATCGAAACCATTAGGCCCGAACGTGCCGGAATGGATCGGACCCGAAACGAATTCCCAAAACGGATTGAAGTCCTGGAACTGCGCCTTGTCCGGATTGTAGTAATGCGCGGCTGTGTAATGCACGTCTGCGGTGAGCCAGACAGTGTTGCTGATACCCGCATTCTTTATATAGCGAAGAAGGTCGGCAATTTCCAGCTCACGCCCTTTGGCCGGGCCATTGTCGCCATTGCTGACCGCCTCGGCCCCTACCTTCTTGGTGCCGTCGTTCCAGACGACGAGGCCGAGCGGCATGTCGGCGGCGATGATTTTCCAGGTTGCGTTGGAATTCGCCAGTTCGCGCTTCAGCCACTTGATCTGCTGTTCACCGAGGATGCGCGATTGGGGCGTCATCGTCTCCTGCATATCCGGACCGTTGGGGCCGCGGTAGGAACGCATGTCGAGGAAGAACACGTCGAGCAGCGGACCATAGGCGATCTTGCGGTAGACGCGGCCGGGCTCCGACGGCTCGTAACGGATCGTCGTCATTTCGTGGAAGGCGCGCGCCGCACGTGCCGCCAGCACATGGATGGATTTTTCAGTGTAGCGATCGTCGGCGCTCAGGTCCTTCGAGTCCGACCAGTTGTTCAGCACCTCGTGGTCATCCCACTGATAGAAGGTCGGACAGATGGCGCTGAGCGCCAGCACATGCCTGTCCATCATGTTGTATTTCCACTGCGCCCGGTATTCGTCCAGCGTCTCGGCAACCTTGCGCTTCTCATCGATCAGCACTTTGTTTTTCCACTTGCCGCCGTTGGGCAGGTCGACCTCGTCCTTCATCGCACCATCGGCATAGATCGTATCGCCCGAATGCAGGAAGAAGTCGGGCGTGTGCTTGGCAATGGTGGCGTAGGTCTTCATGCCGGTCTCGTCGATGCCCCAGCCTTGGCCGGCGGTGTCGCCCGACCAGGCAAAGCGAATGTCGCGCTTCGAGGCAGGTGCCGTGCGGAAGCGGCCGACGACCGGCTCGGAAACGGCGTTGATGTCGGCAAGATCGGCCGCGACCATGCGGTAGAAGATGTCCTGGTCGGAGGCGAGATCGGTAAGCAGCCGCTTCACCGTATAATCGCTGGCCGGCGAGGTATCGAGCGGCGCCAGGCGGACGGCATTGGTGAAGCTTTCGGTCGACGACACCTCGAACATGACGCGCGACGGCCGGTCGGTGCGTGTCCAGACCATGCTGCTGGTGGCGTCGACGTCGCCGGACTGGATGCCATGGGTGAAAGCCGGGCGCTGATTGGCGCGCGAGTAATAGGGAAGGGCGAGGCCCGAGGCGCCGACCAGGCCAACGGCGCTGGCCGACGTGACGAAAGCGCGCCGCGTCATCGAAATCTTGTTCATGGCTGTCTCCTGGATGGCATTGAACGTCGCCGCCAAGCTCCAGCTTCAATGTTTCAGGCACATTTCGAAACGATGAAGGTTTGATAACAGTGAACAGGCTGGCGAATCTCCCTCCTTGAGGGGGAGATGTCGCCGAAGGCGACAGAAGGGGGTCGTCTCGCATGGAGCACCGACCTCTTGCGCCTGCGATAAGGGGCCGAGCCCGGTTGCACCGACCCCTCAGGCTGCTTCGCGGCCATCTCCCCGTCGGGGAGATTAGCGCTCAGCCGTCGCAGCTCAAGCCGGCTGCGGTTCCGGATCAAACGCCGGGCGGCTGGTGTTGATCAGCAGCGAGATGCAGGCGGCGGCTATTGCCGTCATGCCGGCGATCAGGAAGGCAAGCTGATAGTTGCCCTGAAGCTCACGCATGGTGCCACCGAAGGCAGCGGCGGTTGCCGCACCCACCTGGTGGCCGGCGACGATCCAGCCGAAGACGATCGGCCCGCTGCGGTCGCCGAACGCCTCGTTGGAAAGCCTGAGCGTCGGCGGCACGGTGGCGATCCAGTCCAGTCCGTAAAACACCGCGAAGATGATCAGGCTGGTCGCCGAGAAGCCGGAATAGGGCAAATAGATCAGCGACAGGCCGCGGATGCCGTAATAGACGCCGAGCAGCTTGCGCGGGTCGAAACGGTCGGTGAGCCAGCCCGACAGCGTCGTGCCGATAAGATCGAAGATGCCCATCATCGAGAGCAGGCCTGCAGCCTGCACTTCGCCAATGCCCATATCGCCGCAAAAGGCGATCAGGTGCGTGCCGACCAACCCGTTGGTGGTGAAGCCGCAAACGAAGAAGGTGGCGAACAGATACCAAAAGACGCGCGTGCCGGCGGCGCGGCGCAGCGTGCTCATCGTATGCGCGAGGAAATTGCCTTGCGCAGCAGGTGGTGCCGGCGGCACGTCGTCGAGCTCGGCGCCATAGCGCACCATGCCGATGGAGGCCGGCCGCTCCGGCACCAGCAGCCAGACCAGCGGCAGCAGGCAGGCGGTGGCAACCGAGACCGCGATGACAACCGGCTTCCAGCCACCCGACTGAGCCAGCGCGGCGATCAGCGGCAGGAAGACCAGCAGCCCGGTGGCACTGGACGCCGACATCAGTCCCATCACCAAGCCGCGATTGGTCTTGAACCAGCGGTTGACGATGGTCGCGCCGAGCACGGTGGCGACGGCGCCCGAGCTGACGCCGGAAAACACGCCCCAGGTGAGGAGCAGATGCCACGGTTTGGTCATCAACAGGCTGAGCGCGGTCGATCCCGACATCAACAGCAGCGCGGCAAGCAAGGTGCGGCGCAGCCCGATCCGCTCCATCAGCGCCGCGGCAAACGGCCCGGTCAGGCCATAGAGGAAGATGCCGGTGGCCGCCGCCAGCGACACCACGTCGCGCCGCCAGCCGAAACTGTTCTCCAGCGGCAGCATCATGACTGCCGGCGCCGAACGCAGGCCCGCTGCGATCAGCAGGCAGAGGAAGATGACGGCGACCACGACGAAAGCGTAGCGCTGGCCAAACGAGCGGGATTGAGCTATCATGTTACTGACCGGTACGTTGCAGGAGCGCGAAACATACGTACCGACCGGTAACATTGTCAACCAGCTAACCGGCAGACCAGGCATGAAAAGCATTGAACCAACGATCAAGGCGAATGACGCACCCCCGCCTCGCGCCGCCGAACGGATTCTCCAGGTGGCGCGCGATCTGTTCTACCGGCAAGGCATCAGGGCGATCGGCGTCGACGAGATCGTGCGGCGTGCCGGCGTCACCAAGCCCAGCCTCTACCGCAGCTTTCCGTCCAAGGACGAGCTGGCCGCATCCTACCTCCGGCACTATGACCTCGAATTCTGGGAGCGTTTCGACGAGGCGGTGGATGCCCATCCCGGCGATCCGCGCGCGCAGATCGTCGCCTTCCTGACGCGTGTCGGCAAGCGTACGCAAAGGCCCGATTATCGTGGCTGCGGCATGACCAATGCCGCGGTCGAATATCCCGAACATGGCCATCCGGCCCGCGTCGTGAGTGAGGCCAACAAGCAGGAACTGCGCCGCCGCTTGCGCGCCATGGCGGCGGCGATGGGCGCCGGCGACGCCGAGACGCTGGGCGACGGGCTGCTGCTGCTGATCGAGGGCGCCTATATTAGCGGCCAGCTGTTCGGTGCCGGCGGACCGGCGCAGTCGGTGGCCCGCAACGCCGATCTTCTGATAGAGGCAAGTTTGAAGAAATAGTGTTCCGTTTTACCAGACCACTGTGCGCAGCCTGACTTCCTCTAGGCTGCTGCTAAATTTGACGGTACGCTGCGCCCCCCGAACTGAGTTGTTCCGCCATGCGCGCTCTCTTGATCCCGCTTGCCCTCGCCGGCTTCTGCAATGCCGCCCGGGCCGGCGACATATCCAGCGTCTATACCGATCTCGTCTGGGAGAGGGACTGCGTGACCTATGCCCAGGCGGAGGAAGGCGACGGCGACTGGGCCGATCTCGCCTGTTCGGGCTACCGCGGTTACCCGGTGCTGGTTTCCTACGACGATGCGCGGGAATCGCTGTTCTACGGCTTTCCACCTGGCGATATGACCACGGTCTGGGAAAGCTTTTCCGGCCTCAATTCGGCTGGACCCAAAGTCGAGTGGCGGATCGAAACCAACGGCAAAACTGCCATTCCCTTCGCCGTCATTCATCGTCGCTCGATCAGCGATACCGAGGGCGAGAACAAGTCGACGGAAGTGCTGATCGTCGCCAAGGTTGCCCAGCCTGACGCCCACGAAGGCTGCACGATCGGCCTTGTGCTCGCCACCGGCAATCCCGCCGCCAACGATCAGGCGCGCAAGCTTGCCGACGAGAAGGCACGCACCTTCGCCTGCGGCAAGGACAAGCGTGAGGTGCTTGGCGACGCGCCCGCTTTCGGCCGCGTCGACAACTGATTATTTGCGCCCGACAATTACTTGCGCCTGGCCCGCTCGATTGCCTCGACGATCATCTTCTTGGCATAGGCCGCATCGTACCAGCCTTCGATCTTGACCCATTTGCCGGGTTCGAGATCCTTGTAGTGCTCGAAAAAGTGCTGCACTTGCTGGCGGGTGATGTCGGGCAATTGCGTGTATTCGTGGACGTCCTCGTAACGCAAGGTCAGCTTGGGTGAAGGCACCGCGATGACCTTCTCGTCCTGGCCCGCATTGTCCTCCATCACCAGCACGCCGATCGGCCGCACATTGATGACGCAGCCTGGCACCAGCGCGCGCGTGTTGCAGACTAGCACGTCGATCGGGTCGCCGTCGCCCGACAGCGTATGCGGTACGAAACCGTAATTGCCGGGATAACGCATCGACGTGTGCAGAAAGCGGTCGACGAACAGGGTGCCGGCTTCCTTGTCCATCTCGTACTTGATCGGCTCGCCGCCGATCGGCACCTCGATTATGACGTTGACGTCCTCGGGCGGGTTCTTTCCGCTGGCAATCGCTTCGATACGCATCGCTTTATCCCTCTCTCGATTGGAGATCGATAGCGGGCGACGGCGAATGGTGCAATGCGGCGAATGGTACGGGGAGATCCTCCGAACCGAAAACCGGCCGGATCATGCGCTGTCCGTCATTCCCAGACGAAAGCGACCTTCTTCAGCGCCTTCTGCTCGAATATCTCGACGCCTTCGGCAACATCGCGGCCACCGGCGCCGGCATAGAAGGCAAGTGCGTTCTGATTGTCTTCCAGCGCCCAGACCACCATGCCTTTCAGGCCATGGTCGGCCAGCCGTGCCCGCGCGGCCGAGAACAGCCGGCTCCCGAGCCCGATGCCTTGATATTCCGGCCGCAGGTAAAGTTCGTAGATCTCGCCCTGCTGCCTGAGTTCGCGGGCGCGGTTCTTGCCGATCGTCGCATAGCCGGCAATTTTGCCGCCGATTTCGACGACCAGGACGGTGGCAGCGCGGCGAATGGCATTCGCCCACCAGTCGGCGCCGCGGCGGTTGATCATCGATGTCAGCGTGCGGTGCGGGATGATGCCCGAATAGGCGCCGCGCCAAGCCTCGAGATGCACGTCGGCAATGGCGGCTGCATCGCGTGGTTCGGCTTTCCTGATGTCGATGCTCAGCGTATTCATGATTGGTTAACCATAAACCCGCCGCGCCCGATTGCAAGAGTCCGGTAAACCGCCGCGATGCTTTCACACAGCCGGACGGTGCGTCCTTGAGACGCTGCGAAACCGCTTTGGCGAGATCAAATCTCGACCAGATGGTCGTCCAGTTCGTTGCTGTCGCCGGTCGAGACCGGAAAATGCTCGGCCAGTACCGCACCGACTGCTTGGATCGCCTTGACGAACCCCTCGGCAAGCCGATCGTCGCCGGCATGCGCCGTAAGGTCGCGGACGACACCGTCCCAGACATGCTGGCCGACACGAGAATCGATCCCGCTGTCGGCGACCACCTCGGCGTAGCGCTCGGCAATCGAGACGAACACCAGCACGCCAGTGCGCGCCGTGGTGCGGTGGACGTTGCGGGCGAGGAACTGCTTCATCGCATTGGCGTGGGCGGCCTGGTAGCGCAGCCGCCTCGGCACCAAATGGATGCGCAATGCCGGCAATGCCCACAACAGGATGAGCACACTGGCAAGCGCCAGAAGCTCGGCGATGACGAAATGCGGCAAGCGGATCGACAGCCACCAGGCTTCCAGCCCATAACCGACGGCGAGGCTGACGACGAGCATGCCGAGCATCGCCATGAAAGCGGCCGGGAAGAAATAGCCGTCGCTGGCATGCGCCACGACGCAGTAGATCTCGCCGTCGGTCTTTGATTCGGCAGCGCGGATCGCACCGGCGATGCGCTCATGATCCTCGGGGCTGATCGGTCGTGTTGCCATGATTGATGTCTCACCAGCTTCCTGAAGAACCGCCGCCGCCGGACGAACCGCCGCCGCCTGAAAACCCGCCGCCGGAACTTCCAGACGACCAACTGCTGCCGGAACTTCCAGACGACCAGCCACTGCCAGACGAGGTCCCAGACGTCCACCCACCGCCACCGGAGGATGACGAAGCTGGCCCACGGCCGTAGCGGAACGTCATGCCCAGCCACTTGTACACGCCCGGCGACAGTTTCGTGCCGAAGATCGGCGGCAGGAACGCCATTGCCAAGCCGCCGAAGAACATCGTCGCCCACAGGACAATGAACAGCATGAAGATGGGATCGACAGGATTGTCATTCGCCGGATTGCGCTTGCCGCGCGCCTCCAGTTCTTCGGGATTGCCTTCCAGCACCATGATCATGTCGTCGACGGCCTTGCTGATGCCGCCTGAGAAATCGCCGGCACGGAAGGCCGGCACCATGTCGTTTTCGATGATCAGCTTGGTGTGCAGGTCGGTCAGCGTGCCTTCCAGCCCATAGCCGACTTCGATGCGCATCTTGCGGTCGTTCGGCGCCACCAGAAGCAGGACGCCGTTGTTCTCCTTCGCCTGGCCCAGTTTCCAGGCGCGGAACAGCCGGTTGGCGTAAGGCTCGATCTCCTCGCCGTCGAGGCTGGGGATGGTCGCGACGACGATCTGGTCGGACCCTTTGGTCTCGAACTCGGCAAGCTTCTGCGTCAGCGCCGCCTTGGTCGCGGCATCGATGATGCCGGCATTGTCGACGACCCGTCCGGTCAGCGCCGGCAGTGCGGCGGCGAAGGCCGCGAAGCCGACCAGCAGCACCGCCATGGCCAACAGCGCGGTGCCGATCATTTTGATGAAACGGCCGGATTCCACCGGGCTGATGGCGTGTCTTGTCATCTCGTCACCAACTTCCCGAGGAGCCGCCGCCGCCGGACGAACCGCCGCCGCCGGAAAACCCGCCACCGCTTGAACCCGACGACCATCCCCCGCCGGAACCTCCCGACCAGCCGCCGGACGACCGCCGGTTTGGCTCGAAGGTCATGCCCAGCCAGCGATAGCGGCCGGGACCGATCTTCTGGCCGAAGATCGGCGGCAGGATGGAGGCTGCGAGGCCGCCGAAAAAGATGATTGCCCAGATGGCTATGAAGATCGTGAAGAACAGATCGTCGCTGTTGAACGGCGGCTGCTGGTTGCGTTCGCCGCGCGCCTCCAGTTCTTCGGGATTGCCTTCCAGCACCATGATCATGTCGTCGACGGCCTTGCTGATGCCGCCTGAGAAATCGCCGGCACGGAAGGCCGGCACCATGTCGTTTTCGATGATCAGCTTGGTGTGCAGGTCGGTCAGCGTGCCTTCCAGCCCATAGCCGACTTCGATGCGCATCTTGCGGTCGTTCGGCGCCACCAGAAGCAGGACGCCGTTGTTCTCCTTCGCCTGGCCGAGTCTCCAGGCGCGGAACAGCCGGTTGGCGTAAGGCTCGATCTCCTCGCCGTCGAGGCTGGGGATGGTCGCGACGACGATCTGGTCGGACCCTTTGGTCTCGAACTCGGCAAGCTTCTGCGTCAGCGCCGCCTCGGTCACGGCATCGATGATGCCGGCATTGTCGACGACCCGTCCGGTGAGGGTTGGCAGGTCGGCGGCGAAGGCGATGAGAGGGAGGAGGAGAAGGCTTTGGAAGACGAGCAGGAAGGCCAGGCTGGCGTTCTGTCGCGCCCCCCTCTGTCCTGCCGGACATCTCCCCCTCAAGGGGGGAGATCGGCTGTCACGGCTGTTTTCGCCAATCTCCAACGTTGCAGGACGGGCGGTGAGGCCAAAGCTGCCAATCTCCCCCCTTGAGGGGGAGATGCCCGGCAGGGCAGAGGGGGGCGCTACGGAGTGCAAGGCCAATAGGGACCACGCTCACCGGCTGTTCTTCACCCGCCTTGCGTGGTGTTGGTGCCGAAATCGACCTTCGGCGGCTGCATCTTGTCCTCCTCGATGGTGAAATTCGCAAACGGCTGGTTGCCGCGGAACCACAAGGTCGCCCAGATCACCGACGGGAAGGTCCTCAGCGTCAGATTGTACTCTCTCACTGCCTGGATATAGTCGCGGCGGGCGACCGTGATCCGGTTCTCGGTGCCTTCGAGTTGTGCTTGCAGCGCCAGAAAGTTCTGGTTGGCCTTGAGATCGGGATAGTTCTCCACCACCGCCAGCAGGCGCGACAGCGCGCTGGTCAGGCCGGCCTGGCTGTCCTGGAATTTCTTGAAGGCTTCCGGATTGTTCAGCGTTTCCGGCGTCACGGTCACCTGCGTCGCCTTGGCGCGCGCTTCGACCACGGCATCGAGCGTGTCCTTCTCGTGCGCGGCGTAGCCCTTGACCGTGTTGACCAGATTGGGGATGAGATCGGCGCGGCGCTGGTATTGATTCAACACCTCGCTCCATGCGGCCTTGGCGTTTTCCTCAGCCGTCGGAATGGTGTTGTAGCCGCAGCCGGCAAGCAGCGGCAGCATGACGGCCATGACCAGGAACGCAGCTAGATTACGAAAGATTGGCGGCGAAGAAAGGCGCTGGGCAAGCATGATAAGTCCCCTCGATAGCATTGGCAGGCGAAGCATTAGCACAATCCTTGCGTAAGAAAATGACTTCGGCCGAGAAGTGTTACTGGTTTCTGCCATTCGCCGTCGGGCCCTGTGACAGACGAGGCGAACGGGTTAAGCTCGGCATAAAACGGGACATCACCATGGCGAAACGCCACGACAGCGACGCGGAATCGCGCCGCATCATCGAACGGGTGGCGCGCGAGACCGACCCGGGGGGCACCTCGTTCCTTGCACGAACCACTAAAGGCGCGCGCGACCACGTCACCGCGGCCGATGCCGACCGGTCGGACCCGATCGAATATTGGGGCACCCGCATCGGTCGGGCAGCGGGCTTGCTTATTGCCATCGGCCTGTTGATCTGGCTCGTGCTTTTCGTCACCAGGGGCAGTTAGGAAAATCAATGAGTGCCGAAAAAACCGAGGCGCCGCGCGCGGTCATCGTCGTCTCCAGCCATGTCGCCCGTGGCTCGGTCGGCAACCGTGCCGCTGTCTTTGCGCTGGAGACCCTCGGCTTTCCGGTTTGGGCGGTACCGACCGTCATCCTGCCCTGGCATCCGGGCCATGGCCGGGCCACCCGCATCGTGCCGCCGCTGGACCAGTTCAAGGCGCTGATGGCCGACCTTGAGCGCGCGCCGTGGCTGGGCGAGGTCGGCGCCGTGCTGTCCGGCTATCTCGGCGAGGCTGGCCAGGCCGAAGCCGTCGCTTCGCTGGTCGGCGCAGTGAAGGCGAAGACGCCGGACGCCCTCTATATCTGCGATCCGGTGATGGGCGATTCGGGCGGGCTCTACGTACCTGAGCCGACCGCAATCGCCATGCGCGACCGGCTGATGCCGATCGCCGATATCGCCACGCCCAACCGCTACGAGCTGGAATGGATGGCCGGAGCGCCGCTGCCCGACTTGAAATCGGCAATGGCTGCCGCCCTGCAGGCCGGCCCACCGGCCATGCTGGTCACATCGGCGCCGGCGATGATGGCCGGCGGCACCGGCAATTTACTGCTCGCCGGCAGAGAGGCACTGCTTGCCGAACACCGGCTCATCGACAAGCCGCCGAATGGGCTCGGCGACCTGACGGCGGCCGTCTACCTGGCGCGGATCCTGTCCGGCCAGCCGGCCGCCAAGGCGCTGCAATCGACCACGGCGGCGGTCTACGAGATCCTGGCGCGCACCGCCAAGCGCGGCGGCGACGAGTTGCAGCTCGAGACCGATGCCCAGAGCCTGTCGCACCCGATGGCGATGGTGCAGCTTCGCCATCTCCTGCATCCGGAACGGGACCGCCGGGCGTGACGCAGGCCGAAGACGCCGTGCCCCAGGATGGTGCGCCCAAGGATGTTGCGCCCGACGATGTTATGCCCTGGGGTGTTGTGCCCTGGGGTGTTGTGCTTGTCGGCGTCGACGGTTGCAAGGCCGGCTGGATAGCCGTCCGCCGCAATCCCGGTGCGGCACCGTCGACAGCCGTTTTCCCAAGCTTCGCGGCGTTGCTCGACCGACTGCCCGCCGACTCGTTGGTAGCGGTCGATATGCCGATCGGCCTGCCCGATTTCTCGCAAAGAGGCGGTCGCGGCCCGGAGGCGCTGGTGCGGCCGCTGCTCGGGACCCGGCAGTCCAGTGTCTTTGCCATCCCCTCCCGCGCCGCGCTCTACGCCGAGGTCGAAGCCTTCACCACGGTCGATGCCTGGTACGCCGCACATCGCAAGGCAAGCGAGGTGGCCAGGACAACCTCAGATCCGCCGCGCGGTGTCTCGATCCAGGCCTTCGGCATCTTCGCCAAGATCCGCGAGATCGATTCGCTGCTGATCGCGCGCCCCGAACTACGCAGCCGCGTGTTCGAATCGCATCCGGAAGTTGCCTTCTGTAAACTGAACGGCGACCGGGCGATGCGCCTGCCAAAGAAGATCAGGGGCAACATCAATCCGGCCGGCATGGCCGAACGCAAGGCGCTGCTTGCCCGGCATGGTTATAGCCAGGATTTTCTCGACCGGCCGCCGCCGCGCGGCGCGGCCGCCGACGATTTCCTCGATGCCGCTGCGATGATGCTGGTTGCCGGACGCATCGTCAAAGGCGAGGCAATGCCGTTTCCGGATCCGCCGCTCGCCGATCGTTTCGGCATTCCCGTCGCCATTTGGGCCTGAGGACCAGGGCGTCAGGAGCGTGATCTGAGCGCCTCGTTGAGTGCCCACATGTCCTTCTCCTCGGGCGCGGTCTCCAATCCGAGCACGGGAACTTGTTTGCGCAAATGGTCGTGGTGGGTGCGCACGCCATATTCGAGATCGGAGAGGTAAAAACCTCCGAAGGCTTCGGACAGCATGGATTCGTTGGACCATATCGAAAGCTGTACATCCTCGGCCAGCGTGTCGCGGTCGATGCGGTAGGATAGGTAGCGGGCTGCCGCCTGTTCCCTGGTCTCGTCGCGATAGCGGTAGATGGCGCCGCGCAGCAGCGTCTCACCCGTCGACAGCGGAAATTCCTGATAGAACTGCACCGATTCCGGCATGATCGACAGCACGTTGTTCGGGAAGATGCCGTAGTAGATCCAGGCCTTGCGCAGGTGTTCCGGCAGGTGCTTCGCCTCGGGTGCGAGCTTGATGTACTGCGCGACGCTCCAGCGCCGTCCGGCATGCGGATTGTAGGTGGCGAACGAGCGCGACACGCCGTTGACGAACGGCTCGTCGAAATAGGTCGCACCGTAAAGGTCCTGCAGCGCCGGATGCGCCATGGCGACGTGGTAGCCTTCATTGTCGACATCGCGCACCGACTTCCAGTTGACCGGCGTCTTTTGGGTCCAGATGCCCCAGGACGGCACCATCTCGGCGACGCCGTAATGGGCAATCTCGGCTTCGATCGGCTTCAACAGCTCGGCCACCGATGGCTGCGGCCCACCCTTGCGGAAACGGATGAAGATGAAGCCCATCCAGATTTCGAGCTCGAGCGGCATCAGGCCGAATTCGGTCTTGTCGAGGTCGGGGAAGGAACGGGGGCGGGCAGCACCGCGCAGCGTGCCGTCGAGATTGTAGACCCAGCCATGAAAGGGGCAGACCAGCGCATTCTTGCAAGTGCCCTGGCTGTCGGCAACGACGCGACTGCCGCGGTGGCGGCACATATTGTTGAAGGCGCGCACGACGCCATCCTTGCCGCGCACGATCAGCGCCCGCTCGCCGACCACATCCATCGTCAGATAGTCGCCGGCATTCGGCACGTCGCAGACATGGCCGGCGATCTGCCAATGGTTGCGGAAGACGTGCTCTTTCTCGAGTTCGAGCAAGGCGTCGGAATGATAGCTCCAGCCCGGCAGCCCCCGCCGATCCCAATCGTTGGGGATTGCCACGTCACGCAGATGCGGGTTCATTAAAGGCTCTTTATTTATTGAATGATCGTTCAATAAAAGCATATTTTCCGTTGAAATGCAATGGTTTGGGAAAATGGGGCGAATTCTCGACGGGAAATCGAGCGGGATTCGAGAGCCCAGTCCGAACGATCGAAGCCGGGAAAATCCCGGGAATTCCAGACGTTAATCCCCTTAACACTTGTTAAGCGCCCGACGCTCCGTGGGCCTAGAAAGGCGACGTGGATCTGGTGCCGTGGGTAGCGGAAAACGAGCACAGAATGCCACCGGTGCTGCCAGCTACGCCGGATCGGTTTGCCCGGGAATGGCCGCGGGCTTGGTTTCATGCCGGTTACACAATCGTTAATCCATCATCGTTGGCCGGTTACAAGGTGCGATTAAGTTCGTTTCAACAGGGAAAAGAAGAAGACCGAAGGAAACGACGATGCGTACGAAAATCCAGATCACCGATACCGACCTTCGCCAGCAGGGTCCCCAGCGTAACGACCGGCGCCCGAAGCTGGCGCTGCGCCAGCGCGCCAGTGATCATCCGATGGCGATGTTCATGCTGCTGGCGGCTGCCGCATTTGCCGGCATGGCGTTGACGCCGACCGTCGGTCCGGCCTTCGCCTCACTGAACCCGCCGGCCAACCTCATCGATGGCGCGACAACCACCACCAAGACGGCGCGCCTGCCGATGCCGGAGATCGATTTTGCCTGCAAGGGGCAGGCCTGGGGCGCCGAGAGCCTGGATTGCCTGCGCGTCATCGCTGCCCAGTCGGGCAAGGCACGACCGGTCCGCATGATCGCCAATGCCGCCCCGCTGGCTGATACGCCGAACGTTTTTTGATTTTTTTGCGAGCGCCCTCCAGCACTCCAGTCAGGCTCCCGCCGCAATGTCGGCCGGGAGCCTTTTTCTTCCGGGGCGAGATCGCGGAGTCTAGCCGCCCAGAGCGGCTTGCTCGGCAATGGCCGAGAGCACGCCGCGCACATCCAGCGTGCTGAACGGTTTTTCGAGGATCGGCGGTCGCTGCTGCGCCGGCAGCGCTTCGATCTCGCCTTTCGCGCCGATCAGATCGCCGGTGACAAGCACGAAACGCCGCGCCAGACCCGGCATTTCGGCGAGTAGCTCGCGATAGGCGGCTATGCCGCTGGTGCCGGGCATGCGCAAGTCGGAAAACACGATGTCCGGCGGCACATGGCCGCTCAGCGTCGCGGCGGCCGAGACCCAGGCCGGCACGACCCGCGACTTGATGCCCATCAGCTCCAGAATATCGGACAGCGACGCGGCGACATCCGGCTCATCGTCTATGATCAGCGCGTGACGCAAGCCGCTGGACCGCGACGGAGCTTCGCCGGCGGCGGCCGCGCCGGCAGCGATCGCCGGCAGCTGCACGACAAAACGCACACCTCTCGGCGAAACCTCCTCGAACCAGATATTGCCATTGTGCCGCTCGATGATCGATTTCGAGATCGACAGGCCGATGCCGGTACCGACACCGACCGGCTTGGTGGTGAAATAGGATTCGAATATGCGTGAGCGTATCGCTTCCGGCACGCCTGGCCCGTTGTCCTCGACCGAGAATCCGGGATTGCCGCGGTCGCTGCGAAACGTCCGGACCTTGATCCGGCGGTCGCCGGCAACGCCGGCCAAGGCGTGCTGGCTGTTGATGAGGAAGTTGGCGGCCACCTGCGTCACGTGGTCGGCATCGGCCATGGCCAGCAACGGGCCGCTGGCGAAATCGGTGTCGATGATGATGCCGCTCGACCGTGCACCATAGGCGGTCACTTCGAGTGCGGCGCGGATCACCTGGTTGAGGTCGGTTTCGGCTTGTGCGGCCGCGTGCAGGCGGACCATCGACAGGAAGCTCTTGACGATACGGCCGCAGCGCTCGGCAGCGGCGCGCACCTTTTCGGCGCGCACCTTGGTCTGGGGATCGGCGGCGAATTCGTGCAGCAGCGTCGACTGGGCGACAACCACGGCCAGCGGATTGTTGAGCTCGTGCGAAACGCCGGCAAGCAGCGAGCCCATTGCCGCCATCTTCTCGTTCTGGTGCAGTTTTTCGCGCTGGCGGTTGATTTCCTCCTCGGCCCGCAACTTGTCGCGCAGGTCGCGGATGGAGCCGAAGATCAGCTGGCGATCGGCGACCCGCATCTCGGTTGCCGTCAGCTCGATCGGAAAAACCTCGCCGGCGGCATTCTGGGTGACCGTTTCAAGCCGTTGGCCGACCATCGGCGCGCCGCGGCCCGACATGTATTCGGCACCCGACGCATAGCCCTTGCGGTAATATTCCGGCACGACCGTATCGAGCAGGTCCTTGCCGAGGATATCGCTGCGCCGATAGCCGAACATCTTCTCGGCGGCCGGATTGAATTCGATGATCGAGCCGGTCTCGTCGATGACGATGATGGCGTCGAGAGAGGCCTGCAGCATGGTGCGGCGAATGACGTCGCTGGCATGCGCGTCGGAGGGCGACCGTTCGATGGCATCGCCGATGGCGAGTGCCACCATGTGCAGCGCCGCCTCTTCCTGGTCGGTCCATTCGCGTTCGTGGATGCAGTCGTTGACCGCCAGCGTGCCCCACAAATTGCCGTGCGAAAAGACCGACACCGACAGGAACGACTTGATGTTCTGCTTTTCGAAATCGGTCCGCAGAAAGCCTTCGAGATCGCGTGTGTGCCCGGCGAAGATCTTGCCTTGACGCTCGTCCTCCGCCAGCCGTTCCAGCAATGGGTCCGAATCGACGACCGACTGCATGATGACGGTCGGTGACGCCAGTTCGCCGCCAAACCGGGGGGCGATCCAATAAGCGGCGACCGACTGGGCGAAGCCCTGGCCGGGCAGTTCGCGCAGGCGAAACAGGATGCCGCGGTGACAATCCATGGCTTCGCAAAGCGTTTGGAGAATACCTTCCATCTCGCGCTGCCAATCGCCGGCTTCGCGCAGCCGGCGAACCACATGCACGGCCACCATCGCCGCGCCCTGCCTGGCGCCCTGCATGTCCGCGCGTGTTGTTTCAGCCGTCATGGTCAGCCGTCATTTCCTGGCCGTGGCTTGCTCAAGCCGCCGGGCCTTAGTTGTTTTCCCCGACTGGCAGCGAGAAGATATAGCCTTCGCCGCGCACCGTGCGCAGGAATTTCGGATTGGCCGGATCCGCCTCGATCTTCTTTCTCAGCCGCATGATGCGGATGTCGACGGCGCGGGACGACTCCGGGTCCTCGACGAAACCGATCGCCTCGGAGATCGCCGCCCGCGTCAACAGCCGGTTGGCGCGCGTCAGGAACACCTCCAGCACGTCGAACTCGCTCTTGGCCATGTCGATGACCGCGCCGTTGGCGCCGGTGACGAGCCTGCCGTCGAGATCGGCGTGAAAGGGTCCGAAGCTCACGGACCGGCGGCCGCCGGATGTTTCAGCCTTGGCCTTTTGTGGCTCGGTCGGCTCCGGAACGCGGCGCAGCACGCTGCGCACCCTGGCCAGCACTTCGCGCAATTCGTAAGGCTTGACGATGTAGTCGTCAGCGCCGAGCTCCAGTCCGACGATGCGGTCCAGCGCGGTACCGGCCGCCGTCGCATAGATGATGCCGATCGGCATTTTCGACCGCATCCAGCGGCCGAGCGACAGGCCGTCCTCGCCCGGCATGGCAATGTCGAGAATGGCCAGATGGAAGGACTGGGTTTCCAAAAGGTCGCGCGCCGCCGCCGCACTTTCGGCCGTGGCCACATCATAGCCGCTGGCGCCGAGATACTCGGCGACCGCATCCCTCAGGTCGGGCTCGTCCTCGACAATGACAATTCGTGCCCGCACGATGCTTTCGCTCCCGCTTTCAGCGGAAAGTAGATTGGGTATAAACATGATGTCCAGCACTCTTCTTGGGTTGCCGTATGCGGGGTAGAAAAACATGGCTGCACGATCCGTTATCGCGCTTGTTTCCGTCGCTGAAGTAATTGCGACCGATCTCGCCGATCATCTCGAGCGGCGCGGTCATGACGTCCGCGCGGCGCGACAGCCGTGGGAGGCCGAATCGCTGCTTTCGGAAAAGGGAATCGATGTCGTGGTTGTCGGCGACAGCGTCAGCCAGGCAGAGGGGCGCGACCTGCTCAGGCGACATGGCGGCGAAGGTGGACCGGATTTCATCCTGATCTGCCGCCCGGCCGATCTGGTCGACAAGGTTCTGGCGCTCGAACTCGGCGCCGCCGACGTCGTCGAAAGCCCGCTCAATGTCAGGGAGCTTGCCGCTCGCGTAGGCGGCCTTCTGGCTCGGCGCGGCAGGAGCGCCGGGGAACTGATCGTGCTGGAGAACGCGACCGTCGATCTCCGATCGGCCATCGTCATGCACCGCTCGGGCACGGAAGAACAGCTGTCCCCCGGGCAGGTGGCGCTGCTCAGGCTGTTCCTGGCCAGCCCGCGCAAGGTGCTGACGCGGGACGACATCATCGCCGCCGCGCCCGCCGAAAATGCCGAAGCCTTCGATCGGTCGATCGATTCGCGCATCGTGCGGCTGCGTCGCAAGCTCGATACCGAAACCATCACCACCATACGGGGTGCGGGCTACCGGTTCGATCCGCCCACGCAATTCACCGATTGAAGGCAGGACGGCCACCCTTTTGTCTTGAGCATCGATTTTCCCAAAACCGTTCCACTTTGGGGTCCGATGCTCTTCAGCGCACCACGAGAAGCGACGGGCCGGACAGCATGTCACTGTTCGTGCTGACCTCGCCGGCATGGGCACGTTCCTTCAGCAGGACGGTGGCGAGGCCGGCAATGCCGAGCAGCCCCTGCACGTAAAGCAGCGCGGAAAGCATGGAAGCGGCGAATTTCGTTTTCATCCTGTTCGTTCCTCAAAATTGGAATTTACGGGCACTTCAGGGGAACCCCCGAAGCGCCCGCGCCGCCAGCGGAGCCCCCCGTTGCGGCGCGGGCCTTCGGTCCTCTCGGCTGCAAGTTGCCGGAGGCGCCGCGCATCCTCAACGGCCCTAAGCCGCCCCCGCCAGAGGGGCTTGAGCCGGTCGACGCGCAGGCTGGAAACTGTCCAGACCAATCCAGACCGTAGCGAAAACAGTGTTGGCTTCCGATCATTCGTTGACCGCTGTTTTCGTTAGGTCAACTTTGCCTGTTCGCTGTATCCGGATCATGCCGCCGAGGCTGCGCTTTGTTGCAGCTCGGTTTCGGAGTCAGGTGAATCCCTATCAAACGAAAGGCAATCGCGTATTCGTGCCGCGGTTTGCCGATCCGCCTAGGCAAACACGCCCCCGTCATGACGACGTCGTGCAACTGCAAGCTACTTTTGCACGGACCTTTTCTGTTAACCAGGGAAACAGAACCGAAACACAAACGAGCATCTAGCGAAATCGGCTTGAAACATGACGCCCCGATAAGCCGGTCATCGAATTGAGCCGGCCCCGACCGGCAGAATAGGGGAGACATCATGTACACTGCCATTTCCGCCAAGCTCATCAACATCGCCGCCGCCGTCATCACCGGTACTGCCTTGCTTGTCAGTGCCGGCAACGGCGCAGCCCACGCCGCCGCCAACAAGATCGTCGCGCGTGTATCACTGTCACAGCAGACCATGGAAATCCTGGTCGACGGCCGGCCGACATTCGCCTGGAAGGTCTCGACCGGCGACAGGACGCACGTCACGCCGACCGGTTCGTTCAAGCCGACCCGCATGCATGAAATGTGGTACTCGAAGAAATACGACAACGCCCCGATGCCGCATTCGGTGTTCTTCAGCGGCGGCTACGCCGTACATGCGACAAGCGCCATCAAGCGCCTCGGCCAGCCGGCCTCACATGGCTGCGTGCGTCTGCATCCGGACAACGCCGCCGATTTCTACCAGCTCGTCGAGGTCTTCGGCCCGGCCAACACCAGCATCGTCATCGTTAAATGAGCGATGCTTCTCGTCGCTCCCAGGAAAGGGCCGGAAATTAGTACAGTCTAATCCGGCATTACCGGCATCAGGTTCGGATCCGGCTTTTCAGCGTGATGCGGCAGGTCCTTGCTGGCGATAAAGGTGTAGAACATCGGCACCACGAACAGCGTGAACATGGTTCCGACCAGGATGCCGGTGAAGATCACCAAGCCCATCGAATAGCGTGCCGCGGCACCCGCGCCGCTGGAGATGATCAGCGGCACCACGCCGAGCGCCATCGCCGCCGTCGTCATCAGGATCGGCCGCAGCCGCACCCTGGCCGAGGCGATGATCGCATCGCGCCGCCGCATGCCGTGCATTTCACGCTGCTGGTTGGCGAACTCGACCAGAAGGATGCCGTGCTTGGTGATGAGGCCGATCAGCGTGATCAAGCCGACCTGCGTGTAGATGTTGAGCGTCGCGGGTGGAATGCTGAACTGCAAGCCGCTGATCATGAAAATCAAATTGAGATTCGGAATCATGTTGAGCGGCAATATGGCGCCGAAGATCGACAGCGGCACCGACATCATGATGATCAGCGGATCGCGGAAGCTTTCGAACTGCGCCGCCAACACCAGGTATATGACCAGCACCGCCGCCGCGAAGGCGATCAGGATGGTGTTGCCCTGTTCCTTCTCCTGGCGCGATTGGCCGGAATAATCGATAAAGAAAGTGTCCGGCAGGCTCTCCTTGGCGATATCCTCGATTGCTTTCAAACCGTCGCCGGTGGTGACGCCAGGCAGCGGCAGGGCGGAAATTGTTGCGGAATTCAACTGATTGAACTGCTCGATCACAGCAGGCGACGCGTTGGTCGAGATCTTCACCACCGCCGAGAGCGGCACCATCTCGCCAGACACGCTGCGCACGAAATACTCGCCCAGTTTTTCGGGATTGTCGCGAAATTGCTGCGGCACCTGCGGGATGATGTCGTAGCTGTTGGATTCGCGGCCGAACTGCGCCACCTCGGCGCCACCGACCAGAAGCGTCAGCGTCCGGCCGATGTCGGCGACCGGCAGGTTGAGCGCGGCGGCGCGGTCGCGGTCGATCGTCACCGTCACTTGCGGCGCGTCGTAGGACATCGAATTCTGCACGGCGAGGAAGCGACCGGAGGCCTGCGCCTTGTTCTTGATGTCCTCGGCCGCCTCGTACACTCGGGAGGCCTCGCCGGTCGAGCGCACCACCATTGTGATCGGCAGGCCGCCGCCCGAGCCGGGCAGCGTCGGCGGTGCGAAGACGAAAGCATCGACGCCTGCCACCTTGGCAAGGCGGGCAGTGATGTCTTCCTGAAGTTCCTTCGAGCTGCGCGCGCGCTCGGCCCAGTCCTTGAACGCAAAGCCGACGAAAGCGCTGTTCGTCGGGCCTTGGAACGCGACGGCGGAGAACCGCGCCCTGGTTTCGGGGATATCATTCACCAGCCCGAGAATCTGGTTCACATAGGTCTCGGTGTAGTCCGAGGTCGCATAGCGCGGCGCGTTCACAATAGACAGCAAGAAGCCTTGGTCTTCTTCCGGCGCCAGTTCGCTCGCGGTCTTGGTGAACATGAAACCGGTCGTGGCGACCAGCGCGAGGACGATCATCAGCGTCACCGGGCGATAGTTCAACGAACCGGTGACCAGCCGCTCATAGATGTGTTCGAAGCGCCCGAACGTATTGTCGACAATGCGCTGAAAGCGGCTGTGCGAGCCGGACCTCAGGATACGTGCCGACATCATCGGTGTGATGGTGAGGGCGACGACACCCGAAAGCACCACCGAGCCGGCAAGCGTCACCGCGAATTCGCGAAACAGCGCGCCGGTCAGGCCGCCGGTGAAGGCCAGCGGCGCGAACACGGCGGCCAGCGTTATCGTCATGGCGACGACGGCGGAAGAGATCTCCCGCATGCCGTTGAAGGCTGCCTGCATCGGTGACAAGCCGTCTTCCTCCATGTGGCGGTGGATGTTTTCCACCACCACGATGGCATCGTCGACGACGAGGCCGATCGCCAGCACCATGGCCAGCAACGACAAAAGATTGATCGAATAGCCCACCGAAAACAGCAGGAAACAGACGCCGATCAGCGACAGCGGAATGGTCACGATCGGCATCAGCACCGAGCGGAACGAGCCGAGGAAGAGCAGGATGACGACGATGACGATGGCGACCGCCTCGCCGATGGTCTTGAACACCTCCTCGATCGACGCACTGATCTGCTCGGTTGAATCGTAGACGATCTCCATCGTCATGCCTTGCGGCAGCGTCTCCTGGATGGTCGGCACGATCTTGTGGATTGCCGCCGCGGTGGTCAGCGGATTGGCGGCCGGCGTCGGAAAGATGGCGAGAAAGATGCCGGGCTTGCCGTTGAAGGTGACCCTGGTGTCGGTGTTCGCCGCGGCGAGCTCGACGCGGGCCACGTCGCGCAGTCTCACCACATTGCCGTCCTTCGAGCGGAGCGGAAGGGCAGCGAAAGCCTCCGGCGTCTGCAGGGTCGAGCGAACCGTGATCGAGGAAGCCACATATTCGTTTTCGGTATCGCCGGGCGCGGAGAGGAAATTCGATTCGTTGATGGCGGTCAGCACTTCCGCCGCCGTCACGCCGCGGGCCGCCAGTTTGATCGGGTCGATCCAGACACGCATCGAGTATTCGGCGGCGCCGAAAATCTGCACGTCGGCAACACCTTCGACCGTCGAGATACGCGGCCGCACGACGCGCTCGATATATTCGGTGAGTTGTTCCGGCGTCATGTTCGGGTTCTGCATCGAGATGTACATCATCGCGAACTGCTGGCCGGTGCCCTTGACGATCACCGGGTCTTTGGTTTCGTCCGGCAGATCGCCGCGCACGCTCTGGACCTTCGACAAGACTTCGTTCAGCGCCACGTCGGGGTCGGAGCCGAGTTTCATCTGCACTGTCACGGTGCTGGATGACGGCCGGCTCGCCGACGTGACATAATCGATGTTTTCGGTCGACGCGACGGCACGCGCGATCGGCGCGGAAATGAACCCCTGGATCAGGTCGGCGCTGGCGCCGGGATAGGCCGTGGTGATGGTGATGGCCGTTTCTTCAACCTCTGGATACTGCCGGATCGAAAGGTTGAAGATGCCTTGGAAACCCAGAAGCAGGATCATGCAGGCAAGCACGGTCGAAAGGACCGGGCGGCGGATGAAGAGGTCGGAAAAGCTCATTGCTGGGCTGCCTGCTGGTTCCCCGGCTTGCTCGGATCGATCGTGTTGTCGACGGCAACGGACATGCCGTTGGAGAGCCGGTTCTGGCCGGCGGTAACGACTTCGTCGCCGGGCGCGATGCCCTCCAGGATCTCGACCAGGCCGGCGTTGCGGCGGCCTGGCTTGACGAACACCTGGGCGAGCACGAGCTGCGGCTTCTGTTCTTCCGCTGCCGGCTTGGCCTCCTCTGCCGGTTTGGCTGGGGTAGCAGCCGGCTTTTCGTCGGGTTTTGCCGCGGGTGCTTCGGCCGCGGGCTTGGCAGCATCTGCAGCCGGCTTTTCTTCCGGCTTTGCCTCGGGCGCCGCGCCGTTGGCTTCGGCGGATTTGGCCGGGCGCACCACGAAGACGAAGTCGCCGTACAGACTGGAGGTCAACGCCGTCTGCGGCAACGCCAGCACGTCGTTCTCCTCGGGCAGTTCGACGCGCACCTGGACGAACTGACCGGGCGTCAGCTTGCCTTCGGGATTGCCGACCTCCGCCCTCACCGTCACCAGCCGGCTCGTCGGGTCGATCTTCGGATCGATACCGCGGATGCTGCCGGTGAACGGCATGTCGCCGCCGCCGACGCCCAACCGCACCGTCTGTCCGATCTTCAGCTGCGGAAGCTGCTGCTCCGGGACGGTGAAATCGACACGCATCGTGTCCATGTCCTGCAAGGTCACCACGGCGGTGCCGGGTGTGAGATACTGGCCAATGTCGATTTTCGGAATACCGACGGTACCCTTGAAAGGGGCCGTCAACTGCTTTTGGTCGAGCACCGCTTGCAGCTTGTTTACCTGCGCTGCGGAGACCGATGCTGCTGCCTGCGCCGTGTCGAGCGTAGCGTCGGTGCCGACCCCGCGCTTCTGCAGCTCAAGCGCGCGCATCAGCGTCGTCTGGTCGGATGTGGCTTGCGCCTTCGATGCCACGAGGTCGGCTCGCTCGACTTCATCGTCGAGCTGCAGCAGCACGGCGTTGGCGGCGACCTTCTGATTGGCATGGAACAGGATGTCCTTGACGATGCCCGCGGTTTCGACGGTGAGGTCGACGCCGCGTACGGCACTGACCGTACCGATTGCCTCGATGCCGGGCGTCCAGGACATCGGTTTGACGATGACTGTCGACACGGTCGCGGCCGGCGGCTTCATGGTGGCGAAAAACTGTTTGGTTGCCATCTCGTGAAACAGGTTGAACCCGACGATGCCGCCGCACACCAGCACGAGCAGAATGAAGGCGATGATGAAGCGCTTGATCACGAACAGTCCCCTCGGCCACGGCCCAGCATAACGGTCGGACGACCGGAACACATACCTGTGACTGGTCCCAATTTCAAATGACGGCGATCTTACTGTACCGTCTGGACGGTCTTGTCAATTCCACCTAAGCTAATGAAAGGGGGAACGCTTGATGAAGACCCGCAGAGCAAATTCGCGCGAGAAGATTCTCGCCGCCGCCGCCGCCGTGGCGCGCGAGACGGGTCCTGGCAGCCTGTCGTTGGATGCGGTCGCCAGCCGTGCCGGCGTGTCGAAGGGAGGTCTTCTCTACAATTTCCCAACTAAGGCGAAATTGATGCAGGCGCTGGTGGAGGATTACCTGCGCGCCTTCGAGCAGGCGCTGGAGTCCGCCCGCACCGCTGGCATCAGCGGCGAAAGCTCGCTTGCAACTTACATCAAGCTTTCGGCCGAGCATGCCGAGGAATCGAAACCGTCGGCCTCCTGGATATTTTCGGCGATTGCCGAGGATCCCGATTTCCTGACGCCGATAAAATCGTTCAGGCGGCAGCTATTCGAGCGGCTGAAGCAGGAAACGCCGAACCTTAGGGCGCTGCTGGTCTGCTATCTCGCCATCGAAGGGCTTCGCAGCATGAACCTGTTCGGTTCGGACATTCTCTCCACCGAAGAGCGCCGGCTGCTGATATCGACCCTGCTGGACATCGCGGAATAGTCTACGCCGGCTGGGTTCAGTTGCCTCGCTCGCTTCGATCGCCCGTTTGCGTCAACCCAAAGTGCCCGCCGTCACACAGCCTTCATCGTGCCGACATAGCGTTCTCCCATTCTTTGCTGCAACGCAGGAGGAGTGGGGTGTGGTCGATATTGTTTCAAGCGAGGCAGGAATTCCAAGGCCGGAGCATCCGCTTGACCGGCCAAACGGCACCGGTAAATGGTTTCTGCCGGCCTTTGCCGCCATCATTCTGGGCGGCCTTGCCTATGTCGGCTACGCGCTCAGCCAGGACCTGACCAGCACCGTCGCGGTGCCGTGGATCCTGCTTGGGCTGGCGCTGCTGATCGCGCTCGGCTTCGAATTCGTCAACGGTTTTCACGACACTGCCAATGCGGTGGCAACGGTGATCTACACGCATTCCATGCCGGCCGAGCTTGCAGTGATGTGGTCCGGCTTCTTCAACTTCCTCGGCGTGCTTACCGCCAGCGGGGCGGTCGCCTTCGGCATCATATCGCTGCTGCCGGTCGAATTGATCCTTCAGGTCGGATCGAGCGCGGGGCTAGCCATGGTCTTCGCGCTGCTGGTCGCAGCGATCATGTGGAACCTCGGAACCTGGTATCTCGGCCTGCCGGCCTCGAGCTCGCACACGCTGATCGGTTCGATCATCGGCGTCGGTCTCGCCAACCAGTTCATGGCCCCGGCCGGCTCCGTCACCAGCGGCGTCGACTGGTCGCAGGCATCCAATGTCGGCCTGTCGCTCCTGATCTCGCCGCTGGTCGGTTTTGGCCTGGCTGCACTGCTGCTTCTGGTGATGAAGCTGCTGGTCAGGAACCGCGAGCTCTACGAGGCGCCCAAGTCGAGCGCGCCGCCGCCGCTGTGGATTCGGGCGCTGCTTATTTTCACCTGCACCGGCGTCAGCTTTGCCCACGGCTCCAATGACGGGCAAAAGGGCATGGGCCTCATCATGCTCATCCTGATCGGCGTCGTGCCGACCGCCTTCGCGCTCAACCGCACACCGGACGTGAACTATCTCGAAGCTTACAAATCGGCGGCGACGCAGGTCGAAACGGTACTCGGCAAATACGTCAAGCCCGGCGTCGCCGTGACCGATGCGGCAACCGTGGTCGGCGACGCTGTTCGCACCAAGACCTGGAAGGACGAGACCACGCCTGCCCTGCGGAGCTTCATCCACGACACCAGCGCCATGTTGTCGCCCTATCCGTCCGTGGAAAAGCTGCCGACAACGCTGGTCAGCAACGCCCGCAACAACATCTATCTTATCGGTGAAGCGCTGAAGCTGATCGACAAGAAGAAGCTGCTGCCGATGGAGGCAGACGACCTGAAGGCGGTGACGACCTACCATAAGGCGGTCGACAACGCGACGAAGTTCATCCCGCTCTGGGTCAAGGTCGCCATCGCGCTGGCGCTCGGCCTCGGCACCATGGTCGGCTGGAAGCGCATCGTCGTCACCGTCGGCGAGAAGATCGGCAAAAGCCATTTGACCTACGGTCAGGGTGCGTCCGCCGAGCTTGTCGCGATGGCGACGATCGCATCGGCCGACTATCTCGGCCTGCCGGTCTCGACCACCCATGTGCTGTCCTCGGGCGTTGCCGGCACCATGGCGGCGAACGGCTCGGGCCTGCAATGGTCGACGGTGCGCAACATGCTGATGGCCTGGATACTGACCCTTCCGGTCTCCATCTGTCTTGCCTTCGTGTTGTTCGTCATCTTCCGCCAGGTGTTCTGAGCGGGGGCAGGGTTTGACCAGAATGTCGCGGCACCGGCCCCGGCGCCGCCCGGATCACCTGAACGTGCATCGTTTCGGCGGCGGCCATGAATGACGCATCGCATCTGACATTGCTTGCCGCGGACGACCAGCATCATGCTCCCGGGCTGGTCTGGGCCTATCATGCCGCTCCCGGCAAAGCTCCCGAACCGCTGGCGCCCCGAGACATAGAGGCCGCGCTGGCCTCAGCGGGCGGCTGGGTCTGGCTGCATGTCGACCTTGTCGACCGGCGCGCCCATTCCTGGGTCAGCCATGCCTGCGCGCTGCCGGCGTCGGCTCATGCAATCCTCGAAGGACATGAGGACAGCCTAGTGCTGGCGCATGAGAATGGCGTCGTCCACGGCATTTCGGCCGATCTGCATGGCGAGATCGCCCATCAGTCGACGACCATCGGCAGATTGCATTTTGCGGTCTCGGAACGGCTGCTGGTCACCGGCCGCCGGCATCCGCTGGCGGCAGTGGAGGAAGTGCACACGGCCCTTGCCGCGGGGCTGCGGCCGGCCACGGCATTCGAGCTGTTCGAAACGCTGGTCATGGCTTTTTGCAAGACCACCAGCCTGCGGCTCGCCGCGGCAACGAAGCGGCTGGATGCAGTCGAGGATCATCTCGTGACCGAGCGGCTTGCCGACGAAAGACGGCAGCTGAAGGATGTGCGCCGCCTTGCCGTATCCCTGCATCGGCCGATCTCGGCCCTGGCAGCGCTTTTCCAGGATGAAGACCGTTCCGCCTGGAACCTTTCCGCCGGCGCACATGAAGTTCTGCGCCGGCTTGCTGCGCGCCTTGAACGGCTCGACCGCGAGGTCGTCATGATCAACGACCGGGCAAGGCTGCTGCAGGAGGAGCTTGCGGCTGAGCTTGCCGACGAATCGAACCGTAGCCTCAAGGCGCTGGCGGTGATGAGCGCGCTGCTTTTGCCAGGAACGCTGATCGTCGGCATTTTCGGCATGAACACAGGCGGACTGCCATTTGCCGAGAGTCCCAGCGGCTTCTTCCTGGCGATGCTGCTGGCGGTTGGCGCGACCGGCCTGTTCTACTGGCTTCTACTGCGCGCCGGCGCCAATCTGCGGTTCTGAGGCCGATTAATGGCGGCGTTCGTTCACCTGTGTCAAAATACGGGCTGGCACGTCGAAACCACGCCATCCCGCCTTCCGAAAATCGGTTCCGATTTTCGGGCCGATGCGCTAGAGCCTTTCGGGATTGAACCGAGCTGCCTTCAACCCGGAAAGGCTTCCACCGCTGCCCATGCCCCATCTTCCCGAGCATCTTCTCACCGGCTACCGCAGTTTCATGAGCGGCCGCTATCTCACCGAAAGCGGCCGTTATCGCTCGCTGGCGCGGGAGGGCCAGGCACCGGAAACGATGATCGTCGCCTGCTGCGATTCGCGGGCCGCGCCCGAAGCGATCTTCGATGCCGGGCCCGGCGAGCTGTTCGTGCTGCGCAATGTCGGCAATCTGGTGCCGCCGTATGCGCCCGACGATCAGTTCCACTCGACATCGGCGGCGCTCGAATTTGCCGTGCAGAGCCTCAAGGTCAAGAACATCGTGGTGATGGGCCACGGCCGCTGCGGCGGCATCCGCGCGGCACTCGACACCACGGCCGCACCCTTGTCGCCGGGCGATTTCATCGGCAAGTGGATGAGCCTGATCGCGCCTGCGGCCGAGACCGTATCGTCCAGCACCTTCATGACCGCGACCGAGCGCCAGACGGCGCTGGAGCGCATCTCGATCCGCTATTCCATAGCCAATCTGCGTACCTTCCCTTGCGTCTCGATCCTCGAAGGCAAGGGGCGACTGTCGCTGCACGGTGCCTGGTTCGATATTTCGACCGGCGAGCTTTGGGTGATGAACAAGGACACAGGCGATTTCGAGCGGCCGGAGACGGAGTAGGAGACGAGGCATAATGCGAGCTCGGTTCGCGTTCGCGGCGGCGGCACTGCTGTGCTCGGCAAATGTCGCCCGCGCCGACGATAGCGCGATCATAGACCGCTGGTATTCGGCACTCCTCGTCGCCGACCGCAGCGAATTGTCGGACCTGCTCGCCGACAACGTCCGCATCAAGCTCGACGACCTCGGCGTCGTGCAAAGCAAGCAGGAATTCATCGCCTCGATCGCCGAGTGGCAAGGCGCCGTCGCCGGGGCCGAAATCCGCCATCGGATCGAGAAATCGGAGGGCGGTGTCACCACTGTGATCGCCTGCTATGATTTTCCCAGCAACGACATGCTAATGCAGGAGACTTTCGTGATCGCCAACGACCAGATCAGCGCCAGTTCGCAAGCCGCGATCGCCGAAAACTGCGACGGCTACTGACGAAATTTGGTTTTGAGCTTCTCGGGGGATGGGCGCTGGAATTGCCGGCCTCATTTCGGACCTGTCCACGTCACGTTGTTACGCAGGTGGGAACGCCAATGCGACAAGCCATGCGGTCAATCCACTCACAACGACGCTCGCGCCCTGCAAAAGTGCACTGTTACCGGAATTCGAAATCTTATGTGATGGAGGGCAATGATGGGCAAGCAATTCAATCTTTTCCTGTCGCACAGAGATGAAATCGTTTTCAACCATGCCTTGTCCAAGGGTGTTGAGAATATAGTATTCGTCAAGCCGTCCATCGAAGATGGCGATGCCCTCATTTTTTGGGAGCTCATCCGAGAAGAAGAACGGTCTTTTAAAAACAGAAGAGTACTGATATCGTCAAAGGATTTTTTAAACAACATAGTCCTTGAGCGTGACGCTGAAAATAAATGTTTGCAAGTTAATTCAAGATTATCTCCGGTAATTGAATACGATATAAATCTGTGGCGCGGCGATGTAATGTTGCCTGGCAGAATGTATTATAATTTAGACTGGTCGGAAGGCGATATAAGGAAAACATACGACGCATACTTTAGTCATATTTTCAAGTTGTCTAAATATAACCTAAATAAAATTAGAAATAGTCACGGAAGCGTCATCTATCTCGGAAACGAAATGATGCCTGAATTTTACAACGAGACCATGGATTTTAGATTATTATAGATTGGGAATTACCGTTACAGTGCACTTTTTGCTGCGCTGCGCGCGAGTGGGCATCCTGGTTCGCATACGAGTCGTGGGCACGCATTAGGTCGTGAACCCATAAAGGGTTGCGGAGTGAGCGGGCTCATGCTCTGACGGTGCAGCAAGCCGATCCGCGAGACACTGAGGCGTAGCGAGAACGTCGAGATACTATCGGACAAGACCAATGCCGCTGTCATGCGGCATCCTGGTCGGGCCTTCCCCGGCGTTCTCGTTCAGGGTGACAGCCTT